>JBASML010000032.1:0-3029 GCA_049656845.1 Syntrophaceticus sp. | reverse complement strand
ATATTAAAACAAAACACGAAATTGCCTCTAGAAACTATTATTGGATGTAAACAGGATAAAAAATAACGGTAAAACATTTGATAAATGAGCTAATATTTACGTTAAGGAAAAAAGAAAAAGGAATAATATAACATGCGAAGTATCGGATGTATTACTACATCAATTACTTTATAATCCCATTCTGTAAAGGACGTTGTTTCTCCAATAGAAATGAACTCATTTATTTCCCCCGTTTTTTCTGTTTCACCTAATTCTCCAGCAATATCTTTATCTATAGTTACATCAGATAGATCACCACGATCTTCGCCTTGATTAGAACATCCAACTAATGTTGCAGTAAGAAGCAAAACTAAAGTAAGAGCAAGTAGCCATTCAATATCTTTTTTTCGTCCACTATTTCACCTCCTTGTCTTTCTTAGTCTTATATATGTTACACAAGTGGTAACTCAATACAACCCAACCGATCCTGTCAACCTTAACAACTTAATGGAGCTATTCTCATCAAACCAATACCATTTTATTTGACATAAAGTAGTATTATCTACCGTAAGCATAAACTACCTGTTGCGATTCTATCAAGAGTTTCGTCTGCCTCATGTGAGTGTGAGAGGTTAAGAATTACATATAATAATAGCAAACTGCTGTGACAGCATAGTGTCATATTCATGCTAGCTAGAAAGAATTTTGTCATTTATAACAGGGTAATGAAGGTGGATGGGGGTATTGCAGGAAAATGTTGTATTACGTTAAACTTATGAATGGCTGAGGGCTGTTATCAAATATGAGCTGCTGCCGCTCTTAAATGAATACTGGTTTGATGAAAAATTTAAAATCGAGGAGTGGACAAAAAAGCTGTGTGATGTGTTAAAATGATTAGAATTCAGAACATCTACTATATGCTTGCCTATGCATTTCAAGTATTAAATGAGGACAGCTATAAAAAGGTGGCAGCTGAGGAATTCGAATATGTCTCTGATTTATTCTCAGCGATTCTGGCGAAAGGGATGTTTCTGATTCGTTCTCCCGAGGTTTCTCCACAGCGTAAGAATGCTTTAAAAAGAGTAATGCTCTATTTTACTTACTACTGTTGATGAGGTTGACCCCCGCAGGATCCAGTGGTCGAGTATTAGGTATCACCGGAACATTGCTACTTATAAGATGTTGATTAATATCTGCTATTTGGTTATCGCAGGTATGTTTCTTACTGAACAGGATGGCTCCTTAAAGTTAGCGCGCTATTTAGATGATCAGCATATGCATAGATTGTATGAAAAATTTGTTTTGGAATATTACCGCAAGCATTACCCCGAATTTTATGTTTCGCCTGCCTATATTGACTGGAATGTAGATGATGGTGTTATTGAATTTCTGCCGGTAATGAAAACAGACATCACTCTTCACTATCAGGGCAAATCCCTTATTATCGATACCAAATATTTTAGTAAAACTATGCAGGTACACAGCCTTTATAACAGTCGCACACTGCATTCTCACAATATGTATCAGATTTACACCTATGTGAAAAACATGGATATCGCTAATTCCGGCAGTGTAAGCGGTGTCCTGCTTTATGCCAAAACTGATGAAGAAATTGTACCGGAAAATGAGTATATGATGGGCGGTAGTCGCGTATGCGTAGAGACACTAGATTTAAATATCAAGTTTACTATTATTGCTGATCAGCTCAACAATTAAAAACTCCTAAAATATTACCCAAAAGTACCTTCGGATAAGCTATTAAATATTGCCGTAACCAGTGGGATAAAACAGAGGCCCTCCTGAAAGATGAACAGCTGGACAGGAGCTGGATAATAACTGTAGTGAGAGTTCAATTAAACTATTTGTCACAGTCGCAAAAACTTGCTTTTTGCTAATACCCCTAAAGGGGAAAAAGCCAGTACCACAATTTACAACATGGTTGAGTCAGCCAAGGAAAATGGCTTAAATCCCTTCAATTGCCTCAAGTATCTATTTGAAAAACTGCATAACATTATATTCAAGATCAGAGTGCTATAGATGAACTGTTTCCCTAGTCAAATACTCTAACCTCAGATTGCTGAGTCCAAAAATTAAACTAAAACTAGAATAAAGCCCTACTCTGTTTGCAAAGCGGGTGGGGTTTTACGCTTACGTACGTATTCATTATTCTCCTTCAAGCTTTTGTGCACCTGTACTCTAATTAGGAAGAGATCAAGAGTACCAGGATAAAAACATAGCCAATGGCCTCTATACGGCTGGGTTTTTTCAGGTAGGCAGGGCCAGGACACACAGGGCTTTTTGGGTTAGCATAACCAATGTGCAGAGATTGAACAGTTCTTCCATCTTCACTTCTGATAGTTTATCAAGGGCACATCTGAAAGCGTCATCATTGAGCTGGTCTACAATGATATCTACACCGACAAAGAGTATTTAGGTCCTGTTTACCCAGAATTCTTCTGCTCTCCAGAGGGGTTTATGGTCGCAGAAGATGCAACTGATCAAATTATAGATGAGAAGACAGGGTGTGATTTTGGCTCTAAATATTTTTAGCTTTTTTTGTTTGCTTTATTTTGATTATTATAACCATTTAATAACATACGAAGTGTCTGTTAGATAGGCGATTTTAAAGAAACATTTTGTGGTGGCAGGAGGAACTTGGATCATTGTTGAATAAAAGGGTGATGGCTTATTAAAAATGTTTCACGTGGAACATTTTTGAGAATCCATTTAAGAAGAGAGTTTCATTGCAAACACCTAATCGCGTCCCTTCTCTGCCCTGATCCTTGAGCTGGGAGTAGAGGGGGTTACACCCGACAGATTAGCTGACTCGTCTGTTACAACTGGTGGAAAGCACAGGCAAGAATATCAGCGGAACCTCGATATCAGAGTGAGTGGGATAGTAAATATGAAATGCGTTATAACAGATGGCTAGAACCATTGATGCCGCAAACCCAGAGAAGAAAGAGCTGTACCGATACCTAAAAACATGCCCTGACAATCCGCTTAAGAAAAAAGCAAGCACTGGCAATCTTCAAGAAATTAGTGATGGA
>JBASML010000031.1:0-4515 GCA_049656845.1 Syntrophaceticus sp. | reverse complement strand
TATCCTCTTCATCTGTCCCCACAGGCACAGATTCATGGGGGATATTGGGGATCAGAAGCAGGGCCTGGTGCAGTTTCTGCTCAAGTTCCGCCAGTTCCTGATCTGCATCCTTAATCCGCTGGGAAATCTCACGCACTTCATCCATAAGTTCTGTGGCATCTTGTTTTGCTGCTTTGAGCCGCCCTACCTCTTGGGAAAGAGTATTGCGCCTGTTTTTGAGTTTCTCGCTTTCAGCAATAATACTGCGCCTCTTCTCATCCCAAACCAGTACCTGATCAAGATCAAAATCATTACCGCGCTTTGCGAGCGCCTCCCTAACAACCTCCTGCTGACTGCGGATAAACTTCAGGTCTAGCAAGTATTTCACCCTTTCAGAACTGTTTTTCTCTATATATTAAACTACTACGAAAATTACCGTCGCCATCGTACAGCTCCCCGTCATCTGTTTTTCTCTATATCTTAAACTGCTACCACAACTAGGGAAACACCACAGTATACTAAAATCTCTTTAAAACTCCTCATTACAACCACACTCATCTTTACCCTAAAACCCATAAGGAGCCGCAAGCAACCTACATATTGATCACCTTGACACTCAACAGGTTATCAAAACTACGCAATTTATTCAGTGTCTCATCGTCAACAGGCGAGTCTATATTAAGAATCATCATGGCCTCTTCACCCTTTGCTTTGCGAGCCACCTGCATCATTGCTATATTGACATTGGCCTCACCTAAAACCGATGCCAAAAACCCGACTACTCCAGGGCGATCAATTTGTTCTACAAAGAGCATATGTGGGGTAGGGACAACATCGATCTGGTACTGGTTCACCTGGACGATGCGCGGGCTCTTATCCCAGGCCAGGGTACCAGCATATTCTACTTTTGTCCCATTCCCGAGACAACGAACCGAAATCAGGCTGACATGCCCGGATTTGCTAGCCTCATCCCGGCGTTCACAGACCTTAATACCTCGGTTCTCTGCAAGCCAAGTGGCATTGACCAGATTAACCTGGTTCCCCATCACAGGAGAAAGCAGCCCCTTCAAAAAGGCCAATGTAATGATTCCTGTTTCCTTTTTCGCAATCTCCCCATGGTAGCTTAGTTCTACCCTTTCTAAAGGCACCCTTTCCAGCTGATAGTAGAGTTTCCCTAGATACTCGGCCAATTCTAATATTGGCCTCATGGTATCGATCTCTTCACCCAACAGGCAGGGTATGTTTACTGTATTGGGAACAATCTCCCCATTGAGAACAGCAAGCACATAACGAGCGAGATCAGTGCCTACCCGGTGTTGGGCCTCATAAGTGGTTGCCCCCAGGTGTGGGGTGACCACAACATTGTCAAACTCTAAGAGGGGATTACCTGTACAGGGCTCTTTGCTGAAAACATCCAGTGCAGCACTGGCCACGATTCCTTCTTGCAGTGCCCAGGCTAAGGCTTCTTCATCGATAATACCGCCCCTGGCACAGTTGACCACCCGCACCCCTGGTTTAGCTATTTTAAACTGCTCTTTTCCGATCATACCAATGGTTTCCTCGGTTTTAGGGGTATGCACTGTAATAAAATCAGACTGGCGCACCAAATCGTTTAATGTCTCCATCCGCTCTACTCCGAAGCGCTTGAAGCGCTCCAAGGGGATATAGGGGTCATAGGCGATGACCCGCATATTGAAAGCATTGAGGCGTGTTGCCACAAAGGAGCCGATCCTTCCTAAACCTACAATCCCTGCTGTTTTACCATACAGTTCACTGCCCATAAAACGGCTCCGTCCCCAACCACCGTTTTTAACAGTCAAATGGGCCTGGGGAAGGTTCCTGGCAGAAGCCAGCATAAGGGCAATTGTCTGTTCCCCGGCGGAGAAACTGTTGCTGTCCGGTGTATTCACCACAACGATCCCCTGATGTGTGGCAGCCTCTAGGTCGATATTATCTACCCCGTTTCCGGCACGGCCCACCACTTTCAGTTTCTTTCCCCTCTTTATAACATCTTCTGTTACTAAGGGAACACTGCGCACGATTAAGGCATCATAATCTTCAATAATTTCCTCTAACTCGGGCTGCTTGATCCCTATTTTCAGATCCACATCAGCCTCAGCCCGGAGCATCTCCAGGGCTTCATCAACTATTTTGTCACCAACAAGAATTTTTGGTTTTTCCTTCATCTTTTCACTCCCTTTCAATCCATTGACTGCATAGCAATCTCCTGGGCTGCTCTCACACCCTGCCCCAGATTCACCTCATAAGTATTCATTACTAAAGACATCTCCAAGGCAGCTAGAACAGCAAGGATATCCAGTTCCTGAACATAGCCCAGGTGCCCAATGCGGAAAACCTTGTTTTTCAGTTGGTTCTGCCCTCCGGCTATAACCACATTAAACCTCTCCAGGAGTGTGAGCCGTATGGCATCAGCTTCAACTGGAGGAGGCGCAATAACAGCAGTCACTGCATTTGAAGCCACCTCATCTGCAGCCAGTAGTTCTAATCCCAGGGCTCGCACCCCGGCCCGCACCATATTTTTGAACCTTTCATGTCTGGCGATAATGTTAGACAACCCTTCTTTTTTGATCATCTTTAGTGCCTCAACTAAACCATTCATCTGCGATAAAGCCGGGGTATAAGGTGTCTGACCCCTCTTTGCGTATTTTCGTGCAGTTAAAATATCCCAGTAATAGCATGCATTTGTACACTTCTCCGCTGCCTCCCAGGCCCGCTCGCTCACTGCAACAAAGGAGAGGCCCGGCGGGACCATAAAACTCTTCTGGGAACCAGCAATAACCACATCCAGGTTCCAGGCATCGGTTTCCAACTCCATAGCCCCTAGCCCGCTCACCGAATCGACGATAAATAGGGCTGGGTGATCACCTAGAGCATTTCGTAATTTAGGTAGATCATTTGTCACCCCTGTTGATGTTTCATTATGAGTGACAAAAACCGCCTTGATCTCTTTTTTTGTATCTTTTTTGATGTGATCCGATAATATGTCTGGATCAGCGGCTGTTCCCCATGGGAAATCTATTTTCTCTACTATTGCTCCGAAACGCCTGCAGATTTCTGCAAAGCGGTCTCCAAAGTTTCCAATAGAAACCACCAAAACCTTCTCCCCTGGAGAGATGAAATTAGCTACTGCTGCTTCCATCCCTCCGGTACCTGCAGAGGGAAATATTATTACATCATTTTCTGTGCGAAAAACATCTTTCAGCCCCTCTGTCAGCTCAGTGAAAAGTTCTTTGAATTCCGGCCCCCGGTGGTTGATCATGGGCTTCACCAGTCCCCGTAAAACATCGGGAGGGACAGGTGTGGGGCCCGGCAGCAATAAATACTGTTTCTTTTCCATTTTTATGATCCTCCTCAGACAAGTTATAATATACAAGTTATAATATACAAAAACTCCCGTCCCATTCCTGGGACGGGAGTTGATACCCGCGTTGCCACCCAAATTAATGCCAGAAAGCCATTCCGGCATCCTCTCGTACTGTCTCTAACAGAACAATCTGTGCTCCTTCGGCCTGCTATAACAGGTTTTCAAAGCAAGCTCCAGGGTGGATTCGGACTGCCCTCCTGCCGGCTTACACCAGCCGCCGGCTCTCTGCAAGGCCAAGCAGACTTACTGGTCCCCTTCACAGCCATAAAATACTCTCTTTAATTTGAGAGCAATTATAACACAGAAGATGACCCATGACAAATTAATTTTTAATTTATCCGCCTGCTCCACTTGATAAATAATCTTTAATAAAATCCAGATCAATCAACTGAAAATCCTTTAAAGTAGAACTATCCCAATTTGTCTTAACCTGTTTTTCAGTAAAGCTCTCAGCATATTTAATGGCCTGCTCCATAATCTCTAAACTTTTATAATCCATTTTCCCAGGAGCACCTGTTAACACAATACTTTTATAGGGATTCCTATCTGGGCCCATGCTGCCGGTCAGTGGGTGTGTGAGAAGCCGGTATCCTCTACTGATTTCCCTTATGGCCACCATAAACAGATCAACAACCGGGAGGCCAGGCCACCCTTCCACAAAGGAAAACCCAGTATCAATAACCATGGGGTTATTTGTTAAACACCTGATTTTTCCCATTTTAGAACCCCTTCCTTGAACAGCGTGAAAATAACAGGAACAGTTTTCTGTCACCTCTAAATGAAAGACTGAGGCCAGAGGCCGAAAGTTTGCAAGATGACAACGGCAGGACAAGGGGGCTGTCCCCTAGGCAACCCGCTCCCCAACAACTAACCACCAAACACTATTACAAGTAACCTGTTTCTTTGAGCAGTTGTACAGAGTTTTCCTTATCTTCGGGAGCAACTAAAATAACTGGACCTGTGCAGCCCATGCCGCTGCTGGCATAGATATTATTGCTCCACAACACCCTTACCGCATCCTCCAGCTGCAGAATATCTATGCCGGGAATTTCCGCACTCACTGGCTTGGATGGTGGGGCGCTGACACCTGCAGTTCCCTTATCAGGTTTAAGGGATTCTTTCGTTAAACTCCCTAGTACCTTGTCCCAGCC
>JBASML010000030.1:0-3854 GCA_049656845.1 Syntrophaceticus sp. | reverse complement strand
GTAGTAGGGCTTCCCTTGAGCAGACTTCCGGAAATGTTCAGGGAATTTGGGGTGGATTTGTTATGTCGGAGTCTGAATACCGCCTCACCATAAAAAATATGCCTGAGGATTTAAGGCCCCGGGAGAGACTGAGGGAAGTAGGAGCTGGGGCCCTTTCCGCAGCGGAACTACTTGCTATTATTCTGGGAACTGGAGTGAAACAGGAATCTGCTATTCAACTAGCACACCGTATCCTACTAGAGCCTCGTGGGCTGCGTTTCCTGGTGGAGGCTGCTTTCGATGAGCTGTGTCAGATCAAGGGAGTGGGCATGGCTAAGGCCGCCCAGATCAAGGCAGCTTTGGAATTAGGGAAACGTCTTGCTTGTTTGGAACCGGATATGAAACCTGTAATCCATACTCCTGAGGAAGCTGGTTTCCTGGTCATGGAAGAGATGTGTTACCTGGACCGGGAGCATTTTCGGGTGATGCTGCTGAACACCAAAAATAGGGTGCTGGGGATCGAGACTGTTTCCATAGGTAGCCTTAATGCATCACTTGTACATCCCAGAGAGGTTTTTAAAAGGGCTATCCAGAGAAGCGCTGCAGCGGTTATCCTGGTGCATAATCACCCTAGTGGTGACCCATCTCCGAGTCCAGAGGACATGGAGATTACGCAGCGGTTGTGTGAGGCAGGAAGAATTATAGGTATTGAAATTCTTGATCATATTATAATCGGGGATCATGTTTTTACTAGTTTCAGGGAGAAGGGTTTGATTTAATTTTTTTATCCGATCTGATTTTATTAGGAAGGAGCTAATAATGTGTTATTAGTCAAAGATCTAGGAATTGACTTGGGCACTGCAAATACTCTGGTACACCTCAAGGGAAAAGGGATTATTCTTATGGAACCCTCTGTTGTGGCTATTCGTCAGGACACCGGAGGGATTTTGGCAGTTGGGGAAGAGGCTAAGAAAATGATTGGGCGCACACCCGGCAACATCATCGCTATCAGGCCCATGAAAGATGGGGTGATTGCAGACTTTGATGTTACCCAGAGTATGCTGCGTTATTTTATTGGACGGGCAATGCAAAAGCGCAATCCTTTAGTTCGCCCGAGGGTTGTTGTCAGCACTCCTTCTGGTGTAACCGCAGTAGAGGAAAGGGCTGTTCGGGAGGCTGCTCTGCAGGCCGGAGCCAAAGAGGCTTACCTCATTGAAGAGCCTATGGCTGCAGCAATTGGAGCAGGGCTGCCAGTGCATGACCCCACAGGGAATATGATTGTCGACATCGGAGGGGGAACCACAGAAGTTGCGGTGATTTCCCTGGGGGGGATTGTAACCAGCAAATCTATACGGGTTGCCGGAGATGAGATGGATGAGGCTATCGTACAGCATATCAAACGGGTTTATAATCTCATGATCGGGGAAAGGACTGCCGAAGATATAAAAATCAAAATCGGTTCCGCACTCTGGGATGGAGAACAGGAAACATATCAGGTACGTGGGCGTGATCTGGTAACAGGATTGCCGAAAACAGTGGAAATTACCTCAGAAGAGATTCATAGCGCTTTGGAAGAGACCGTAACCAATATTGTTGATGGGATCAAGGTTTGCCTGGAAAAGACACCTCCAGAACTGGCTGCGGATATCATGGATCGCGGTATTGTCCTTGCAGGAGGAGGGGCTATGCTTCGTAACTTAGATCAATTGGTCAGCCAGCAAACAGGGATTCCCGTCTTGATTGCAGAGGAGCCGCTTTATGCAGTGGCCCTTGGAACAGGAAAGGCTTTGGAAAACATTGATCTCTTAAAACGCGTTATGGCGGCAAGAGCTGCTCGTTAGGGTGATTGACATTGAAACGGCGTTCCTCGTTGTATAAAAAAATGGCAGTGCTCCTGGTTGTAGCAGTGCTCTGTATCTTTACGGCACGCCTTACCTCCCACTTTACCGGGGGTATTCTATTTAACGAAGTGCTTGCCCCTGTACAGGGAGGTGTCATGCGGATCTGGCATAAGGTTGGAGATTCCTTTGAATACATCGCGCAGTCCCGCCAGATCAGCGAAGAAAATGAGAGGTTGCGCAACCAGGTCCGGGAACTGACACTGGAAAACAACCGCCTGCGTGAGTGTTCTTTGGAAAACGAGAGACTGCAGAAATTGCTAAATTTTAAAAAACGCTATGATCAGCAGTATGCTCTGCTTGGAGCCAGGGTCATTAGCAGAGCACCTAATACAATGTCTAGTACGGTAGTTATTGATCGCGGCAGCCAGGATGGTGTGCAAAAAAACATGGTTGCTGTATCCCATGCCGGCCTAGTAGGTAAGGTGGTTGCTGTGGGTCCCAGTACTGCGGAAGTTCTGCTGATACTCGACAGAGAAGGAGCCGCCGGGGCAGTAGTTCAGGAAACCCGAACACCAGGAGTTGTGGAGGGAACAGAAGAGGGACCTGGGTTATTAAGGATGGTCTCCCTTCCCTATGACGCACAGCTAAAAAAGGGAGAGGTGGTTGTTACCTCTGGGATGGGGGGTATTTTCCCCCCAGGGTTGCCTATTGGAAAGATCATTAAAATAGAGGGCAGCGGGATCAATAAAATTGCTGTAATACAGCCTTTCGTGGATTTCGACCGCCTAGAGGAGCTTTTCTTAATTATTGAGAGCAAATAATCACAGTAATTATTTTAGGCTGTTATTCATAACGATTTATTTTGAGGATGGAAAATAGGGCCGAGGTCATGTGATGGAGTGGAATCAGCTGAAACAGTTCAAATAAATTAAAGCCTCTGACCCCTGGCTTTTTAACTTCTACTTTCAGGTAGATGTTCTGCTGCTTTTGTGGCAACATTTTTTTATTTTCCAGGTGGGGGAGGGGAGTATTTTGCAGGATGGAATTTGGCGTACCCTACTGATCATTTTATCCTTTTTTCTTGCCTTAATTCTTCAGACAACCATTCTCCCGCTTTTACAGTTCAGGGGGGTTATGCCTGATCTGCTTTTAATTTTGGTCATTTTTACAGCTTTATTCAGCAATTCCACTATAGGTGGGTCAGTAGGGTTCGTTGTCGGTTTCCTGCAGGATCTGATCATCTCTCGCTACTTGGGCCTCTATGCGTTAAGCGGTCTCCTTACAGGATTCCTTGTGGGAGAACTGGAAAGTAAGTTTTTTAAAGAAAACCCTATTGTGCCAATCATGCTTGTTTTTTGTAGCACATTTCTCTATAATGGTGTCTATTTTTTAGGGCGGGGGTTATGTGGTTCCTTCCCTTTGACACTTACCCAGATGGCTTGGACTACTTTAGTAGAAGCAGTTTATAATATTGTTCTTACCTTTTTGCTTTATTATCCATTGATGCGGCTTTTTTATTACATGAAGAAACCGAAAATCGATGATTATCAAAATACTTTTTTTGGGTGAATATAAATGGATGATAAGAACTTGAAGAAGAAATATAAATTTTTTCAGTGGTTAACTGCTGCTATCTTTTGCATCTTAATTGTGCGATTGGGCACCCTGCAGCTTTTGGAGGCATCTGTTTACCAAACGCAAGCAGAGCAGAACCAGTTTCGCTTGCTGCCCATCCCTGCTCCCAGGGGTGATATCATTGACCGCAGTGGTAAGGTGCTGGCCGCAAACAAGGTTGTGAACACAGTTTCTCTTGTTCGGCAGCAGACCGATGAGAAAACCCTGGAGCAAACTATAGAAACCCTGGCAAAACTCTTAAATGATATTTATCCAGAGATCGATAGCAAATATATTAAACATGTCATGGATGAGCACAAAGACCGCCTTTATGAGCCTGTGGTGATTAAGCGGGATATCCCCATTGAGGTTATAGCGCGGATTGAGGAAAGAAGGCAGGATCTGCCAGGGGTGATAATC
>JBASML010000029.1:0-1692 GCA_049656845.1 Syntrophaceticus sp. | reverse complement strand
CCCTCATCTGGTTTTCCAGCATAATTTGCTAGACCTCCTTTTCAAGTACCGTTATTAAAAACAATCGTGAGGTTATCCCTGTGGACCACTTCATCATAGTCGTGATAACCCAAAATTTCTTTGATCTGTCCGCTGTTGTGCCCCTTGATCAACTGCAGTGCCTGAGCAGTATAATTACTGATACCCCTGGCGATCTCCTGCCCCGTAGTGTCAACAATACTTATAGCATTACCAGATGTAAATGACCCCTCAACCCTGACAATACCTGTAGGCAGCAGGCTCTTCCCTTTTTTTAAAAGCGCATTGGCAGCACCCTGATCCACAACAACCCTTCCCTGTAGTGGAGAACCGAAAGCAATCCAGAGCTTGCGTGCCTGCATGCGGTCTTCCCGGGGCACAAAAAGTGTTCCTATCTGCTTGCCCTTTATAACTGCCGGCAGTGTTCCTTTTTTCATACCGCTGGCAATAACCATGGGTATCCCGGCCTGCATGGAAACCTTTGCTGCCATGATCTTTGTTTCCATCCCACCGGTGGCCAAAGCAGATCCACGCCCACCGGCAGCAGCCTCGATCTCAGGTGTAATCTCATAAATTTATGGAATCAGTATAGCATCCTTGTTTTTGTTGGGGTCCGATGTATAATAGCCATCCAGATCTGTGAGCAGAATCAATAGATCAGCGTCAACCAAGCATGCCACCAGGGCAGCCAGATTATCGTTATCCCCAAAGCGAATTTCTTCCACTGCTACCGTATAATTTTAATTGACGATAGGAACAACCCGAAAGTCCAACAGCGACTGCAGGGTATGGCGGGCATTCAAATAGCGCTCACGGTTAGTGATATCCTCTCTGGTAAGGAGCACCTGTGCTGCGACAATCCTATGGGGTGTAAAAAATGTTTCATAGTGCTGCATAAGGATTCCCTGGCCAACTGCAGCTGCTGCCTGCTTTTCCGGAATCGTCCTGGGCTTGCTCGAAAGCCCTAACCTTCCCACTCCGGCACCAATGGCCCCAGAACTGACCAGTATCACTTCCAGCCCCTCTTTCCAGATAGCTGACAGATCCTGCACCAGGCTTTCCATACGCCGAAGGTCCAGCTGACCACTGCTCCCGCAGATAATCTTCGTTCCTACCTTCACTACAATCCGGCGCGCCTCTTTCACTTGTGCGCGTTCGCAACCGAGCATCAACAATTCTCCATTCTCCCCTGAGACGTGAGACGCGGGGATGACCACCAATTAGGCATCCGACTTCTGGTCTCCGACCTCCATTTTCCGCCGGTAAAAAACCACATTCCGGCCGATCACCTGTACAATCTCCGATTGTGTTCGCTCACTCAAAATGGAAGCGACATCACTAACCTCAACCGGACAGTTGGGCAGTACCCGCACTTTAATCAATTCCCGTGCTATCAGTGTCTCCTCCAGCTGTTTTATTACATTATCACTGATTCCTGACTTTCCCACTTGAAGAACAGGAGCCATTTTGGTAGCCAGGCCTCGTAAATACTTTTTCTGTTTTCCAGTCAACAATTCCTGCCACCTTCACCCTTCATATGTCAAATGTGACATCTTCTAGTCATGCCACTCAAATTCAAAATCATCGATCCTTACTGTATCTCCTGCCTTGATTCCCCTTCCGCGCAAGGCATCCTCGATCCCAATCTTACGTATCATGTGCTGGAAATAATTG
>JBASML010000028.1:0-13991 GCA_049656845.1 Syntrophaceticus sp. | reverse complement strand
GGAAGATGCCATACCTTTCCTCATATCAAAAGACTTCAGCAATGTAGAGCTGATGTATCCGGATCATGTTGCCCTCAGTCCTCAGGAGTTCGAACAGCTTATTGAAAAGATGAATAATAAGCTGAAGTAATACAGGGCATGTTTGGAAATCCGCTATAGAGATGGTGATGATTCTTATCTGATAGAAGACCTGCCTATGGGTGATGATTCACCTGGGAGCACTGGTGAGGAGAGCGTTTCCGATATAGAGCCAACCCTTGAACCGGATGGTGATTACCCAAACAGTTTAGAAGGGGATGAACCAGCCCCAGAAACAGACACTGATCCAGAACTAAAACCGGAACCAGATCAAAGCCTAGATTCAGATTCATCGGAGCCACCAGGCGGTTCTCTTAAAAAGACACTGCGCCTGGAGTGGGAGCTGGAGATTATTGCTGTACTGTCACTCATCCTGGCAGGGATTATCGCCTTGGATGGACAGGGATGGCTGTATTACCTGCGGGTGGCATTAGGCCTCCCCTTTGTCCTGTTTTTCCCGGGCTATACTCTAATCGCTGCCCTTTTTCCCAAAAAAGATGACCTGGATGGGATCGAACGGGTTGCTTTAAGCTTTGGCCTCAGCATTGCTGTGACTCCTTTGATTGGGCTGGGCTTAAATTACACCCCCTGGGGGATCAGGTTGACACCGATCTTGATTTCTCTGATTGTTTTTATCCTCTGTATGGGGTGCATTGCCTTCTTTAGGAGGGACAAACTGCCTCAGGAGGACCGTTACTGCCCGGTCTTTGAATTCGAGGTTCCCATCTGGAAAGAGCAGCCGCTTTTTGATAAGGTTCTTTCCATAGCTCTCATAGCAGCTATCCTTTTTGCTGTGGGGAGTATCTGCTATGTGGTGGCCATGCCCAAGGTAGGGGAAAAGTTTACAGAATTTTATATCCTGGGGATGGATGGCAAAGCAGAAGGGTACCCCAGGGAATTGGCGGTTGGGGAAGAGGGAGAGGTTATTGTCGGTGTTGTAAACCACGAATACCAGCAGGAAAAATACTATGTTGAAATCAAGGTGGATGATTTGGTGCTGCCCCGGGAGGGGCCGATAACCCTAGAACATGAGGAAAAATGGGAAAAAGCCATGTCCTTTTCCTATCCTAGGGCACGGGAGAACTTGAAGGTAGAATTTCTACTGTATCGTGAAGGGGATAAGGAGCCTTACAGGAGTCTGCATCTCTGGGTCGATGTCCATGCCGCCAGGTAAGTGCCATAGAGGATGATCATAATCGAAAAGCATACAGGTGAGCGATCTAGTGAAGGCTGGGTAACAGAACAGGAGAAGTGGGGATAACAGATCAGGCACAGAACCTCTTTAAGCAGCTGTGGGGTAGAATTTCGCAGCCAAGTATTTCGTTGGCATCTAACGTGTTACTGCATTTCATACTACCCCGAAACAAGCTGTTTGTTCCCTGGAATCAGGAGCTGAGCGGTGGCTGTTAAGGTATTTGATCTTTTCAGGTTTAGATATAAAAAAATGCAGGTAGCAGGTAGATGGGGGGCTAAAAATGCCGAACCCCCATAATAAATAGCTATCAGTACTACGATTCTAATTTACTCTCTGGAGATAAGAAAGATAGGAGCAGGATATGAAAACAGCTGAAAATAAAGCAGGCTCAAGGGTGAGGCAAAGATATGCAAAGAGCATCCCCTGGATATTTCTCTTAGGATTAGCTGCTGCAGAATTAGTGGTAGGCTACTGGAGCATCAGTGTGGGGATGGCACTGCATGTTGCTTTACTTATAGCCAGCCTGGTGATGGCTATTATCTCCTGGTACTGGTGGGAGATGAAACGTGTTGAGGAAAGTGCTCTCAGCAGGGAAGTGGGGATGCCGGTTCAGCTAGAACCGGATCTAAAAGATCTGTCTGGTGTTGGCGGCAAAACAGCTTTTCATGGGTACCGTTTCTATATTGGCTTTTCCTTGGCCCCTTTGATCCGGATCCTGAGCCTTTCTATACCGCTTAAGGGTGTTGCTCCACAGTATTTTTATCTCATTCCCGGCATCCCTCTCCTAGCTGCCATCTTTGTGGCTGCTAAAATGGCAGGTTTTCGCAAAAACGACATCTACCTAACATGGGGGAATCCCAAAAAGCCGGGGCAAAATTGGAAGGTGCAGCTTGCTATTGCCTTGTTAGGTGTTCCGCTGGGATTTATGGAGTACTTTATTTTACGCCCAGATCCCATTGTTTCACAGCTTACTCTGGGAGCAGTAGTGACTGCATCGATCATCCTTATTATCTTTACAGGCCTCACCGAGGAACTGACATTCCGTGGGGTAATGAAGAGGGCCGCAGATGATTTTCTTGGGGAAAGGATTTCTGTCTTCTATGTATCCCTGGTTTTTGCTGTGCTTCATATCACACACCTTTCAGCCTTAGATGTGGTCTTTGTTTTTGGGATTGCCCTGCTCTTTTCGTTCATTGTACACCATACAGAATCCCTTTATGGTGTTACTATTGCTCATGGGCTGACCAATATCAATCTTTTTATTTTTGGCCCCCTCTTACTGGGGTGACCCAGCGAAACGGTTAGCCCTATAGTGTAGTGTCCTATTCTATTATTAATTCCTGCCATCATGAGAAGGATTTTCCGATTTGAAAGCGAAACTATAAACATAATACATATAAAAAGGAGGCCGTAGACGATGATTGCCACTGTAACTACCACAACGACCACAACTGTCACAACAGCGGCGAGCACCACTCTAGCGGCCGGATTGGGTCTGCTGGCAACACTGGTTCTTATCGCATTTTTGGTTTGCAAGGAACTGGCTGGAGCCGGGGTTGAATCCTCTGGCAGTGCCGGAACGGTTACCTTGTCCCGGGCTATTGATCGTGTTCTCAATGTAGCTATTGTTCCTCTTCTCTTTGTTTTCGGGGCTATCGTAATCGTCAAGGTTCTTGGTGTACTTCTTTAAAGCAGTATAACGAGAATCTTGGTGGATGCTCTAGTAACCCGCCGGTTTCCGGCGGGGATTTATGCTGCAATTTGTAAAAAAAGCAGCATTTTGACCACCGTTAAACACCGCGGTGGTTTTTTTATGATACAATCTAAAAAGGCTACAAATAAGGGGGCACTATTATTAGATGGATTTAGATGTTATTGTCATTGGCGGGGGGCCTGTAGGCTGCGCTGTGGCAAGAGATGTAGCTGCCGCGGGTTTTAGGGTACTGGTGGCCGAAGAGCACCCCCAAATCGGCAATCCCCTGCGGTGTGCCGGGCTTATTAGTTCCAGGACTCTGCAGCTTTCCAGGGTTTTACCAAAAGTAATCGAGCACAAGCTAACCGGTGCCCGGGTGCATGCTCCCGGGGGTGAGGTTCTAGAGCTGTACGGCAGCAGGGTGTATGCACTGGCTGTCGACCGGGTGGCTTTTGATAAGGATTTGGCAGGACAAGCCGCAGCAGCTGGTGCAGAGATTGCATGCAGTATGAGGGCAGTTGATTTACAGCTTGTTCCTGGTGGTGTAAGGGTGATGCTGCAACAGCGCGGCAGCCCAGACAAGACAAAGGTGCTTACCTGCCGTTTGGTTGTGGGAGCTGATGGCTACAGATCTTTGGTGGCCAGAAGGCTTGGGGTTTTACCACCAGGAGAAAAGGTGCCTCTTTATGCGGCAGAGGTGGAGCTGCCAGGTAGTGAGGGGCAGATCGCTGATATTTTTCTCGGCAATCAGGTGGCACCGGGATGGTTTGGTTGGTTAATCCCTACAGGAGTAGGTACGGCCAGGATAGGTATTGGGGCGCAAAGGTGTCCCTATGAGTATTTACAGCGTCTTGTGGAAAAACATCCCGGGATTTTCCAGGGGATGCGTATAGTGAAGTGCACCAGCGGCTATGTTCCAGTGTATTTCCAGGAAAGGTCATATGGCCCCCATGCCCTTTTGGTGGGGGATGCAGCTGGCCATGTAAAACCCATCTCTGGAGGCGGGCTTTACTTTGGGCTTAAATGTGCTAAATTGTGTGCCGCCACAGCTGTAGATGCCCTTTACAGCAATGACTTTAGCGAAGGCTTTCTCTCCCGCTATCAAGAAAATTGGGGAAAAACAGTAGGGCAAGAGATTCGCTGTGGCCTGAACCACCGTAAGGTTTTTTTAGGCTTAACTGACCAACACATGGATGAATTAATCAACTTTTTTAATAAGCCCTACTGGCGCAACTTGATTTTGAAGTATGGGGATCTCGATTACCATTCCAAACTGGCCAGCAAATTGGCCAATCTTCCCCTTTGGGCAAAACACTTTGTCAAGAACGTCTTTAAGGCCATGATCTCCGGCAGTGATGGGGTGGATATGATTTAAGTGCTCAATTTTTAAAATGTTAGGTAGTGATCGGCTATCAAAGGGAAAATAGTTCATATGACCTCAGCTCACCCCCCTTTTGATACACGTATTTTTCAAAAAGAGTGCAAATCGCTGGCCAAAGCCGGGTATGATGTGGTGTTAGTCGCCCCACATGACCGGGATGAGGTTGTTGATGGTGTTCGTATCCGCGCAGTACCTAAACCCAAAGGCCGGATAGAACGCCTGGCCCGGACAGCCTGGCTGGTTTACAAGGCAGCCCTGGAAGAGGATGCGGATTTGTATCATGTTCAAAATGAACTGGAACTCTTGTTTTGGGTGCAGCTGCTGCGATTAAGAGGCGGAAAAGCAGTTTATGATATGCATGAAAATCTTAAAAAATCCATCCCTACGAAACCGTGGATCAAACCGCTGTTTCGTCCTTTTGTTGTGTTTGCCTCTATGATCCTGGAGAGGATTTTAATGCATAAAATGCCTGTTATCTATGCTGAGAACTCGTACATTAAAGATTACCGGTGGGTGAATGAGCATACAACAGTATTGAATATGCCGTTAACCTCACAGCTGCTGCAGATCAGTGAAACAAAATACTCCACACCGACCCTGGGTTATATCGGTGGTGTGACACCAGAGCGGGGGAGCATGGCCACTCTTGAAGTTTTAAACAGGCTTCAAGAGAAGGGATATCAAGTAAATTGGGAGTGTATAGGCCCCATAGATGAGTCTCATCAAAAAGAACTCTTTGAGATTATTGATAGGTGTAAATTAAAGGGAGTACATCTGAGGGGCTATCTCTTACCTGCAGAAGGCTGGCGGATTATCGCCCGCTGCCATATTGGATTGGCTCTATTAAAACCCATCCCTAATTATTATGAGTCATACCCGACGAAACTCTTTGAGTATATGGCCCTTGGTTTGCCTGTGATCATTTCCGATTTTCCATTGTACCGTAGTATTGTCGAACAGGAAAAGTGTGGGCTCTGTGTTAACCCGGAATCCCCTGCAGAGATCGCCGAGGCAGTTCAGTGGCTGCTGGATAATCCTGGTGAGGCAGAAACCATGGGAAAGCGCGGGCGTAATGCAACAATTGAAAAGTACAATTGGGAGCGGGAGCAGGGCAAGTTATTAGATTTTTATCAATTTCTATTAAAACACGAGATGCAGTGACAGGCTGGCGCTACCAGCGCTACCTAAGAGGCGACATAGGTGACTACCTTTATGCTGTTGAGTTTAAAATCCCACCTTGCTGCAAGGCGGGATTTTGACGTAAGAGATGACCGCATTTGAAACTTTGTAGCAATTTTATCGCAGCGGCACAGCAGCTTTGTGTATTGTGCTAGTTTTCTTTTACCATGCTCCAGTTAGGAGCAATAGGTTCTGTTGTATCAGCATGCCCCAGAATGGCCTCTTGCTTTTTCCCTTCAAGGAGAAACTGCACCTTTTCGATCCCCGGCAGTTTGGCCAGGGAGTTGGTGATCGAGTAGAGGGTCATCGCCTCTCCTGCAGAGCCACCCCAGTGCTTTGTCTGGAATTCCTGATTAAAGGTGACGTAAGCGATTCCATCCACAACTTCGATAGAAATCAGTTTCGTTTCCTTGGGCACTGTCTGAAATAGGCCGGCTTTACGCGGCCCTTTAATCAGTTCCTCTATCACAACCTCCTCAATCTTTTTGTTTCCTGCTACTACCTCCCGTTCCTCTGGAACCAGGTACATGGCATCTTGATCCCCGAAGTAGAGTGTGATTTTTTCTTTGGTTTCTTTTGGTTCGGCACTGATGTCAGGCTTTGATGCGCTGTTTTTCTGGTCGTTTTTATCTGTCTTTATATCTGCTGCTTTTGCTTTATTGTCCTGGGGCTGCTTAGAAGTGGTTTCCTGGCTACTGCATCCGGTAAGAGCCAGGAGGACAGCCAGTCCCAGGATCAGCATCCCCATACCAATTTTCCAGGTCAGCCGTCTGCTCAACATTATCGACATCCCCCTTTTGTTCCTTAGATGCTTTAATGGTAATATAGCAGGAATATGTTTCAAGAGTATCAGAGAATGTTACAGTTTTATTACAGAGATAATCTGGTATTGAAATTTTTTGATAAAATATCTGCTTTCCAAATTAAAGTTTGCCATGAAATATTTATGTGCCCAACCTGAAAATAGAGGCTTGATGCTAGAAACCATGGAATTTATCTCCTGCTGGTTTTTGAACGTTCAGCTTGGCCTCTGTTTTCATCCTCTGCTGGTTTTGCCATGAAAGCGGCATGGTGGCCTATTCAAGAGTCTGGGTGGATCCTGGGAAAACGAACCTCGAAAGTGGTTCCTTCCCCAGGTGTGCTTTCCACACTGATTGTTCCACCATGGCGTAGCACAGCCTGACGTGCGATAGCCAGACCAAGTCCAGTGCCACCGGTTTCGCGATTGCGGTCCTCATCGACACGGTAGAATCTGTCGAAGATACGGGGAAGATCCTCTGCAGAAATACCGATCCCTGTATCCTTCACCCTGACCACAAGTGATTCATCTTCAATATCTGCTGTGATCAAAATACTCCCACCCTGGGGCGTATAGCATATGGCATTGCTCACCAAGTTGAGAAGGATGCAGGTAAAAAGACCCTGGTTCAACTGCCATAGGATCTCTCCCCCTGATCCAACATCGATCTTGATGTCCACCCCTTTTTGCATTGCTTCCCCTGCAGTCAGCCCTTTGATGTGTTTAAGGAGTTCCCCTACTCGGTAGTCGTGAAAGGAAACAGAGCTATCGGGGTCCTGCAGTTTTGCCAGCTGGAGCATGTCATTGACAAGGGCAGCCATCCGGTCGGCCTCAGAGCTGATGTCTTGAAGAAAGTCCCTGTAAACTGCTGGGTCCTGCTCTTGGCTGTCAATAAGGGATTGAGAAAGCACTTTGATGGAGCTGAGGGGTGTTTTAAGTTCATGAGAGGCATCTGCCAGGAAATGTCGCAGTGTGCGGTCAGCCTCCTCCAGCTTAGCTGCCATTTCATTGAAGTCTTCTGCTAGCAGGCCGATTTCATCTTTGCTGTTGATGTCAACTCGTTGGTCTAAGTGCCCCTCTGAAACCCTGCGCACCGCAGCTGCGAGCTTATTGATAGGGCTGGAAAAGTGTGCTGCTAAAAGTAGGCTGACCAGAAGTGCTGCCAGTCCCCCCACTGTAGAATAGAGGCTCATCAGTTTGCGGGTGTTTTCCAGGTTAGCATAGATTTCTTCCAGGCTGGTGACCAGCATCACAGCTCCAGCTGTTTTTTCATCACGGACAATGGGTACTACAGCATAAAGAACTCGTTCGCCGTTTTTTAGCTCATGAACACCGGTTTTTTCTTGCCCCTTCAAGGCTGATTTCACTTCTTCAAAGGTCAGGATCCGTTCCTCTAGCCATTCTTCAGCAAAGGAATCAGCGGCAACCCGCCCTTTTTGATCAAGGACTATGATCCTGGACTGCATCTGCTCTCCATACTGCTTGATGAATCTGATCATTTGTTCATTTTCCGAGAGAAGATAATCCTGCCCTGCTGAAGCAATAATGTTGGCATTGGCCAGGGCTTTTGCTTCCTGGTCCGCCAGGTAATTCTCTTCCAATGCCCGAATAACCTGGCTGTTGATCAGCAGGAGAATGATGGCGATAACCAAAAGGTAAGTCACTGCTAGTTTGGTGTGTATTTTTAGGCGAGTTTTTTTCACTGTTTAATAGTTTCCCCCTCGAATGCATATCCAACACCCCACCTGGTGATAATCCAGCGGGGGTGTGCGGGATCCGGTTCGATCTTTTCCCGCACCCTCCTGATATAAACATCAACAACCCGTGTATCTCCAAAATAATCATCTCCCCAGACCTGTTCCAGAAGCATTTCTCTGGTAAAGGTAAAGCCGGGGCGACTGGCCATTGTGATCAGGAGATCAAACTCCCGCACCGAAAGGTCTACTGTTTTATCTTGAACTGTTACCATGCGGCGGTTTGAGTCAATTTGCAATTCGCTAAATGTAAGTACACCTGTCTGTGTGTTGGTTGAGGAGCGGCGCAAAACAGCGCGTATCCTGGCCACCAGCTCCCTGGGGTTAAAGGGTTTTGCCATATAATCGTCAGCACCGAGCTCCAGGCCGATGATCTTATCCACATCATCGCCTTTAGCAGTGAGCATAATGATAGGAGTTTTATTTCCCCGCTGCCTGATGCGGCGGCAGACATCAAGGCCGTCTACCTTGGGCAGCATAAGGTCGAGGATGATGATGTCCACTTTATTTTCTTGCAGGAAATCCAATGCCTCTTGTCCGTCGTAAGCAGCGTGGACTTCGAAACCCTCTCTTTTCAGGGTGTATTTAAGCCCCTTGACAAGTGATTTTTCGTCATCAACAATAAGTATCTGCAAAAGGATCCCTCCGGAAATTATGCCAGGTTATATTTACTGTGATTTAATTACACTTGTATTATTCTTGTTAGAGAGTTATATTCCTGTTAGGTTTTATTGCCAGCATTTTTATAGCTTGTCAATGCTTTGATCTATAAGCTTACTACAAGCTTACTACAAGGAGGCCCAAGTTCAAGTTATAGATGCACATTCAGTTTCTTGCCCCGGGTGTCTCTTTTTTCTCAGGCAGGATTTGGTCTAATTTTGTTGAATGATATAATGATTGTCGATAATGGCATTAATACAGTTAGATTATGCTTGATATTCAGCAGGGGTAGGCAGTAAAATGTATTGAAAATTATTTTTGTATGAGCACAGACTGTTTTAGGAGGAGCTGTATTGTGGATAACTCTGAAAGATCTGTAAAGCCATCTTCCAGCACAGATGTTTATGAAGATGAAATCGAATTGAGGGATTTAATCCTGGTTTTGTGGAAATGGCGAAAACTTATTTTATCAATATTTTTAGCATCATTGTTAATTGGAGTAGTGGTTTCATTTGCTGTAACCCCTGTGTATCAGGTGCAAGCAAAGATATCAATAGGTAGCTTTGAGCCAGACCCAAAAAGTGTTCAGCCAAAGATTACCCCTGAAACTGCCAAAGAGATGCTGCTTAGCAGCGACCTACAAGAGGAAACATGGGGGGCAGGAGCTGATGTAGGGGTACTAAGTGTGACACCTGTTGAGAATACGAATATTTTGGAGATCACCCTCGAAACTAATGATCCTCAACAGGGAGAGGTTTTGTTAAACAAGTTGATTACTCTTTTTAGTGAGAAAGAAGGGGTTCAGTATAAGCGCTCCAAAGAACTGCTCAACAATGAACTCCAGCGCATAGATAGAGAATTACAAGAAGTTAATAAAGGCATTAAACAGACAAGGGATCTTCTGGAAAAACTATCTAGTGCTGAACCATCCAGTACATCTGAGATACAGCAGATGAAACTGCTTGATACCTTATCCCGGTTTACTGAACAGAGGGATAAACTTTTAGAAAAAAAATTAGAGACTGAGCAAAAGTTAAATAGTATAGAGGGTATTAAGGTATTAGAAAAACCAGAGGCATCTCCTTCACCGGTACGTCCTAAAAAGAAATTGAATATTGTTGTTGCCGGTGTGCTGGGGTTGATGGTGGGAGTTTTTGCGGCGTTTATGGTAGATTATTTGAAGAGGAATCCGCTTGTTCCGAGCAGTAATGGAAATGGTACTGATTGACTGTTGATACGCTAGGAGTGGAGAGGAATTGGAGCGAGTATTACGAACAGGTGTGTTTTTACTATTAGATGCTCTTTTTATTAATATAGCCTACCTGGGGGCATTAGCTCTTCGTTTTGATGCTGTGATCCCCAAAGAATATATGGCGCATTACCCCGTTTTTGCTGTGGTGGTAACTGTAACTACTATAATTGTCTATTACTTTTGTGGATTTTACAGGAAGATGTGGCAGTATGCCAGTGTTAGAGAAATGTACAATGTCTTGGTCGGTGTTACTGCCGCAAGTTTGGTTGTTATTGCCGTGTTATACATTTTTATTTATCCCGAAATTGCGATGAGCCCTATGCCGCGCAGCATTTACCCTATTGCCTGGCTGTTGAACCTGGGTTTAACTGGCGGCAGCCGGTTTGGGCTGCGTTCCCTGCGTGAATACCGTAATGGCACAGGGAGGGATAAATGGCAGTTAACCAACAAGCCTGCACATATGAAACGTGCTTTGATTATCGGTGCCGGGGAAGCGGGCGCAATGGTAGCACGAGAGCTGCGGAACCATCCGACACTGGCATTAGAACCGGTTGGTTTTATTGACGATGACAACCGGAAACAGGGTCTTGACCTTTATAATATACCGGTCCTGGGCCAGAGAGAAGATATCCCTCATCTGGTTGATGTGTACAGTATTGATGAGGTTATTATTGCTATGCCTTCTGCTCCAGGGCAGATAATCAGGGAAATTGTTGAAATTTGTAAAGGGACAAGGGTTAAGGTAAAGACTCTTCCAGGAGTTTATGATTTGATCGATGGCAATGTATCGGTCAGCCAGCTGCGGGATGTGCAGCTGGAGGACCTGTTAGGAAGGGATCCTGTGCAGTTGGATATGGACAGCATAGCTGCCTACCTGGAGGGAAAGGTGGTTCTGGTTACCGGGGCAGGGGGGTCTATTGGCTCCGAGCTATGCCGCCAGGTTGCTCGTTTTCGTCCAGGGGCGCTGGTTTTACTGGATAATACCGAGAATAACTTATTTGAGATCGAACAGGAACTTTCTGAGCGTTTCCCTGAACTTAGGCAGTTTGGAGAGCTTGCAGACATTCGAGATGAGATACATATTAATCGGGTTTTTGAGCATTATTCTCCTCAGGTAGTCTTTCATGCGGCAGCTTATAAACATGTACCCTTGATGGAGCGTTTCCCTGAGCATGCCATCTCTAATAACATTTATGGCACATATAATGTTGCCACAGCAGCCAAAAAATATGGTTGTAAAACCTTTATTTTTGTATCCACAGACAAAGCTGTGAATCCTACCAGTGTGATGGGCGCATCCAAGAGGGCAGCTGAGCTGGTGGTACAGCATTTTAATGAGATGTGCAGAAAGGAAAATTTGAACAGCCGTTTTGCCGCGGTGCGATTCGGCAATGTTTTAGGAAGCAGGGGAAGTGTAATTCCTACATTTAAGCGCCAGATTTCTGCAGGCGGTCCGGTCACTGTAACACATCCAGATATGGTGCGCTATTTTATGACAATACCTGAGGCGGTCCAGCTGATCATTCAGGCTGGTGCTCTGTCTAAGGGTGGAGAGATCTTTGTCTTGGATATGGGAGAACCGGTGCGCATCCTTGACCTGGCTCGAGACATGATCCGGCTATCAGGGTTCACACCTGATCAGGATATAGAAATTAAATTCACCGGAATTCGCCCAGGTGAAAAACTGCGTGAGGAGTTGTTCACTGACCAGGAGAAGATGAGTGCTACTAAATACAGCCGCATCTTTGTTGCTCATGATGGGGACACCTATTTAGATGATGCACAAATGCTGGTCAATAAGGTACAGCAGGGGTATGGGTTAAATGATTCTCGTGAAGCAAGGAAACTGTTAACTTCCTTCTTTCCGGCTGTTAAGCATGTGCAGGATGATCCCATAAAATTGCGGGTATCACGGGAATTGGCTCGGGTTTGTGAGGAATATTAAAGAATAAGTATTTGTGAAAAGAGGAACAACCCTGGGTTTTGTCGAAACCCTAAAGCTGTTATTGTATTCTACTTTGTCAGGAGGAAATTAAATGGCAGACAAAAAAGATGTAAGTGTTATTAATGTAGAAGAAATCAAAGAAAAAATATGCAGCAAATCTGCAGTGGTATCTGTGATCGGGCTTGGTTATGTCGGCCTGCCTCTGGCTGTGGAAAAAGCAAAGGTGGGTTTCAAGGTTTTGGGAGTGGAACAGAACCCTGCGCGAACGGATATGATCAACCACGGTGAAAATTACATAGGTGATGTCAAGGATGAAGAGCTGAAAGATCTTGTACAAAAAGGGATGCTCACAGCAAACACCAGTTTCGACTGTTTGCCAGATGCTGATGTGATTGTTATCTGTGTGCCAACACCCCTTACGGAAAACTATGACCCAGACATTTCCTATATTGTCAGTGTGTGCGAGGAAATAGCCCAAAGGCTGCGCCCAGGGCAGCTGGTAACCTTGGAGAGTACTACATTCCCAGGCACAACAGAAGAAGTGATGCTGCCGCTGCTGCAGAAGAGCGGCTTGAAAATTGGGGAGGACTTCTTTCTGGCATTTTCACCGGAGCGTGTGGACCCCGGGAATAAGCGGTATACTACCAAAAATACCTCCAAGGTTGTCGGTGGTGTGACACCAGCCTGCCTGGATGTCGCAAAGACATTTTATGAGCAGACAATTATCAATGTAGTACCTGTCTCCAGCCCATCAGTTGCTGAGATGACAAAGGTTTTTGAGAATACCTATAGGTCGATTAATATTGCCCTGGTTAATGAAATAATGCTGCTTTGTGACCGCATGGGGCTGGATGTCTGGGAGGTTGTAGATGCTGCCGGAACAAAGCCCTTTGGTATTCAGACATTTTACCCTGGCCCTGGTGTAGGTGGGCACTGTATCCCCATTGACCCCTTTTACCTCACCTGGAGGGCGCGTCAGTTTGACTTTCACACCCGTTTTATTGAACTGGCAGGGGAGATCAATATCCAGGCTTCTTATCATGTAGTTGATGTTGTTTCAAGGGCACTGAACAAGGTGGGGAAGTGCCTGAATGGCTCTAAAATACTGGTACTTGGTGTTGCTTATAAGAAAGATATCAGCGATGTCCGGGAGTCACCGGCTTTAAAGATAATTGAACTGTTGAGGAAAGATTATGCAGATGTATCCTATCATGACCCACATGTGCCTCACCTTAAAGCTCATCATCCCTATAACTGGGAGATGGACGGCGTTTCGCTGACCGCTGAAAGGCTACAGGAAGCAGATTGTGTGTTGATTATCACGGATCACTCCAGCTTTGACTATGACTGGATTTTAGAGAACACAAAACTGGTGGTAGATACCCGTAATGCCACAAAGGATGTCACGAAAAACTGTGAGAAAATCGTTAAGATATAAAATATTGTGAAGTATGGTGAAAATATGATTTCTAAGACAGCAGTGATTAATTCAAAAGCAGAGGTAAGCCCTGACTGCAGTGTAGGGGATTACTGTGTTATTGAAGATGGTGTAGTTTTGGAGCCTGGTGTAGAGCTTGGCCATCATGTGGTTGTCCACTCGGGAACAAGGGTGGGTGCCGGTACCATAATAGGGGATGGGTGTGTATTGGGGTGTGCACCCCGGCCTGCAGCAACCAGCACAGCTGTACAACAAGAATTAGATCCCCTTGTGATTGGACAGAACTGCATTATGGGCACAGGTGTTGTGGCCTACAAAGGTACAGAGATCGGGAGTTCCTGTTTTCTAGGGGACTATTCATCTGTAAGGGAAAACTGCAAACTGGGAGAAGCTGTGCTTGTGGGGCAGCGGGTTGTTGTGGAAAATAGTGTAGAGATCGGCGATTATACTAAAATCCAAACTGGTGCCTATATCACGGCTTTTACAAATGTAGGAGAGCGGGTTTTTATCGCTCCCATGGTGACCACAACCAATGACAACTATATGGGGAGGACGGAAAAGCGGTTTGCGGAACGGCGTGGTCCATCCTTTGAGAAGGGGTGCCGTGTGGGAGGAGG
>JBASML010000027.1:0-2910 GCA_049656845.1 Syntrophaceticus sp. | reverse complement strand
GGATATTATATTAACGCTTAGAACACAAGGTAGAACACAAGGGGACTGTCCCCTTGTGTTGGGGACTGTCCCCTTGTGTTCCCGGGTGCAGTTCTCTGGCAACCAGGCCATGTCTTATCATAGTATTAACTGTTCTGCTCATCGTGCTTTTGTCCAGCCCTAGCAGAGCCGCCAGTAGGGTATCTTTTTATGAAAGCGTTAGTTCGGCAGTTTTCCCTTCACTACTCTGAGCAGAAGATAAAGCCCAGCCAAGACTGCTGCTAAATAGTAAATCTTCATTGAAAAGAGGATGAATGATCCCAATTTTAACGGAATAAACACCAGCAGCGCAATAATGCCACCAAATATACATCCCCATAACAGATTCTCACGGCGTTTCCTTTGATGTTTTTCTTTTCTATCTTTGAAACTGGTCTTACCGATATAGTTTAAAATCGAAAAAACTGCCAGTAAAATAATCGCTGTATTGAGGAGAAACCCCAGGTTGACCTGATAATCCAAAATAAGTCTGCCCTGTTTGATCGTTTGGGGGAGATAAATAAAGACAAGATCGATCAGCCACAATATTGCAATTACATAAACAACTATCTCCAGATTGCTGAACATTTTTCTCCATGTGAACTTTTTGGGTTGTGCCGCCTCAATAATGGAATCACAAAAAGCCTGATAATCATCCCCAATAACCTTTTCGATCTTTTCCCCCCTCTCCTGGGTTTCAAGAAACATACCAATGATATCCTCAATAATCTCCTCTGTTTCCAGTTCATCCAATGCACTGGTCCTCAGATAGCAGACTATATCTGTGTAGACTGCATCATTTTCGGGGGTAAGTTTTTTGCTCAACTCATAATTTTTCTTGACCATCTTTTCTACCTTACTCATCTGGGCGCCCCTCCTTTGTAATCCTTGAAAACCATGTCGATCACATTACGCAACTCCAGCCATGTCTGATAAAAATTTTCCAGTTCTTTTTCCCCTTCCTCTGTCAGGGAGTAGTATTTTCGTTTAGGTCCATAGGGAGATGCCCTGTCTTTACTGTACAGCAGGTTATTCTTTTTGAGCCTGATCAGCAGCGGATAAACAGTCCCTTCACTTATCTCCAGAAACCCGTATTTCTTCAGTGTTTCAACAATTTCATATCCATAGGTTTCCCCATCACCGATCAGCTTTAAAATACATCCTTCCAATAATCCCTTTAACAACTGCGGGGTTTTCATCTTTATCACTCCTCTACTATGTTCTACATAGTAGCTGCCAGCTATATTGTAATACAAAGTAGCCATGTCTTCAATATGATACAGCATTTTCCTGCAATACCCCCTCCTTCCCTATCCCTGTTAAAAAAATGACAAAATTAATGCTTGCTGGCCTGGAGAACACAAGGAGAACACAAGGAGAACACAAGAGAACACAAGGGGACTGTCCCCTTGTGTTGTTGTGTTCCGTTCCTCCACCCTTGATCAATAAATCCATCCCTGTCACCTGAATGTCATCTTAGCTTTCTAAAATAGAATTGTATCTTGGTGGAATTGACACTTCTGCCCTTGACTCACTGCCGGCAACATGAAGTGTGATACCGCAATACAATTATCATGAGAGGAGAAGGCATATGGAAATATTACGGGCCGAGAATCTTTCAAAGGTCTACCACGGTGGACAGGAAGTACATGCCTTGAATCAGGTCAACCTCAGTGTGGAAAAAGGCAGCCTGCTGGCGATTATGGGTGATAGCGGTTCTGGCAAGTCTACCCTTTTGCATATTTTAGGCGGCGTTGATCGCCCGACAAGCGGGCGTGTTTTTATTCAGGGAACAGATATTACAGAGCTTTCAGAGAGCCAAATGAGCGTATTTCGCAGACGGAACATCGGCATCATCTACCAGTTTTTCAATTTGATTCCGAATATTAACGTACGCAAAAATATATGTCTGCCTCTGCTCTTGGACCGGCGAAAACCGGAGGAAGAATATTACCAGGAAGTCACCCAAACACTCGGCATCGCCGATAAGCAAAAACGTTTCCCCAATGAGCTTTCAGGAGGCGAACAGCAACGCGTCGCCATTGCAAGAAGCCTGATCAGCCGTCCTGCTATCATTTTGGCTGACGAACCTACCGGTAATCTTGACCGCCGAAACACTCAGGAGATTGTCTCTCTTTTTAAACTGGTTAACAAGAGTTTCAACGCCACTATTATTCTCGTCACTCATAATGAAAAGGTCGCTCTCACCTGTGAGGAAGTCTACACCATGGTTGATGGCCGGCTCTATGAGGGGGAGAGAAAATGAGTATTATCAGAAAACTGGCACGCGACTCTGTGAAGAGAGATCAGAAGAGCTCAGTCGCGGTTAGAGTATCGATTTTTATCGCTGTGGTTTTGATCGGTTTTTTCCTGATTGTTTTCAGCACAAATGACTACGGTCAAATAGCGTACCTGACAGATACCACAGGAGGCTACTCAGCAAAGCTTTTGGCCACAAACCCTGAAGACATGGCGAAGCTCAAACTGGATCACCGGGTAAAGCGTTTAGCGGTAATTCAAAGAGAAGAACTGGAGGACGCCTCCCTCAAGCGTCCCCAAATGGAGATTAATTATTTTGATGCCCATCTCTACAATTACAAATATGTTGAGCTGGCATCTGGAAGATATCCGGAAAACGGCCATGAGCTTTTGGTCTCAGAGCTCTTCCTGATTGAAAATCCTGGTTTGAAAATCGGTTCCGATATCACCATTGCCGATCAGCACTTTCAAATCTGCGGTACCTTTAAAGAATATCTCTTTTCCTTTGAAGGTACGTATACAAGATTTGGCTGGATGGACAGCACAAAAACAGAAGTTTTAGGACCTGTGGATCTTTGTATCTGGCTTGAAAACGAAAGAGCAACCTATAAGCAAATCCCCTCTCTGGTGCAA
>JBASML010000026.1:0-4277 GCA_049656845.1 Syntrophaceticus sp. | reverse complement strand
TTTTGTTTGCCCAACATGTCTGTTGATCTGATGGGTTGAGACAAATGGGTTGAGATAAAGCCCATGTTGCCTAACGGGAAAGGCAACATGTAGACAAAAGCATCACCGGCAAAAACGCCAAAGGGCTGTCAATAGTCTTTGAAAATGTCACCTAAATAGCATAGGTTTTATTCAGTGAAAATGTCACCTTTACTCTTAATTTTTGACAAGGCTGTTACTTTTCAAATAGCCAATTAAGACAAGAGAGCTTCAATGCGCCGCCCTTTACCTGGAGCCTCTGCAGACTGTGTTCCTTGGGGATAGCCGGGATTGGCTAAAGCCATATCCCAATGCCTAGAAAGGCTAACACAGTCTGCCGCTCCAGGTAAAGGGTCTCCGCTTCGCTCCGATAAACGGCTGACTTGCCGTTGGGTGGGCTTGATAAAGCTTGTGCAAGGCACAACAAGCTAAAGGCTCTCCCGCGGTTTTTTGGGAGCCTTTAGCATGAGCTACATACCTGTCTCTAAGGATGGATATCTGTACCAGATAAGATATGATGTAGCGTTTCCTTATGTCCAGGCTCGCGATGAATTGAAAAGAGCTTCTAGAATCTCTCTATCAGATTCATCATAATAGAGCCTGGGTGCTTTTTGTTTAGGCATTCTCCATGGATGGTCGTCTGCTGGTCGGACCGGAACCCTGTTATTAGTTTTATTATTACGCTTTTCTACAGACTTTCTACGGGGTCTTTCCGCTAACAACTCGGTTTCATATATCTCATTGTTATATATGACTCTTAAATCGCTTTTATGGTTGTCTAAGACGGTTATTTTTGTTTTATGTAATATAGATACTTTTTTCCCGCCTTTGATTAGCTGATAATATTGTCCGCCGTAAGAGAACCCGCTTCCATCAGAGACAACACGTTTTTCTTTAACACAGAGTATAGCATTCAGATCAACGTTGTCATCAAGCTGCCGAAAGGCGCTTTGGGGATCTTCCGGTTCTACCGAAAAAAGTTCGTTAAATTCATCAATATATTCATGTAAGAAGGCATTGGCTGCTTGCATTGTGGTGATTCCACGTATTTTAAATTCGATGGGGAGCCTACTTTGCAGTGTATCCCAAAGCTTTTCAATACGCCCTTTTGCTTGTGGAGATTTAGCAAATATTACTCTAACTCCAAGTTCGCTCATTGCTCTACCGAACTGAGTTAGATTTATTTGTTTTCCTTGGAGTTGCTCCTCTATGGATAGTTTACCATCTTTAGGTGATCGAAAAATTGTGTGGCGATCGCTATAGATACTAATGGGAATCCCGCTACAGGTAATTATCTGTTCTACAACTTCAAAATAACCAACTAGATATAAACGCTACACTAAAAGTGATCCATTTTAACCACTTGTGATCACAAAAAAGTGATCCACCCCAACCAAAAACCCTGTATCATGAAATTTGGAATACATCATGATATAGGGAGGATTGGAGTTGATTGGAATGGATCAGTATAAGAATATCAGATATCTATGGGCAGTAGAAGGGCTATCGCAAAGAGCGATAGCAAATATGCTTGGAATCTCCCGAAACACTGTCAGACGCTACTGTCTCGGAGAGGTCCTACCCTGGGAAAAACGCCCACAAAAGGAGCGCCAGAAAAAGGTGATCACCGAAGAAGTTAAAGAATTCGTGAACCAATGCTTTGAACAGGACAAGACCGCACCTAAAAAACAGCACCATACAGCCAAACGGATCTATGAACGATTGAAACAAGAGAAAGGTTTTCAAGGTGCTGAATCAACGATACGGCGCTTGGTATCCCAGCTCAGACCCCGTGACACGGAGGTCTACATCCCATTGGCTTTCTCTCCGGGTGAAGCCGTCCAGGTCGATTGGGGCACCGCCATAGTATACCTTGGCGGCAAGAGAAAAACTGCACACCTTTTCTGTGCTCGGCTCTGCAACAGCTGCGCCCCGTTTGTTATGGCCTTTCCTGTAGAACGCCAAGAGACATTTCTGGAAGCGCATAGATGCGCTTTTGAGTTTTTCGGTGGAATTAGCAGAACCATAGTCTACGATAATTTAAAAACAGCTGTCAAGGATGGGTGGGGTAAGCACGCCAGAGAACAGAATAAATTCATTGCCTTCCGTGCCCACTATGTCTTCGAGGCCTGGTATTGTACCCGTGATGAAGCACATGAAAAAGGACTAGTTGAGGGACTTGTCGGATACATACGCCGTAACGTCCTGGTACCTATCCCCGAAGCCGAGGACTGGCAAGAACTCAACGAACTGCTCCTGGATCGTTGCTTGAGCTACATAGCAGAACACCAAATCAAAGGTCGTGAGTTATCTGTCAGAGAAGCCTTTGCCATCGAAAAGGATGCTCTAATCCCACTGCCAGCCAAGCCATATGACACAGCATTGACCAAAGAACCTCGAGTGGACCACTATGCCACAGTGTCCTTTGACAAAAACAGATACTCTGTGCCGGCAGCAAACGCCGGCAAGATCGTCACTGTCAAGGGCAGCGCCTTTTATGTGGAGATCTACCACCGGGGCGAATTGCTGGCCCGCCATGAGCGCTGCTATGAACAGAATAAAACCAAATACAAGCTGGAACACTACATCCCTCTGCTGGAAAAGCGGCCGCGAGCGGTTATGAATGCCAGGCCAGTCAGGGAGGCCAACCTGCCAGACGAATTCCGCAGATTCTCACTGCTGCTGAAAGACCCAGACAGAAGCATGGTCCAGCTGCTCCGTCTTGTTGTCGACCACGGGCAGGAAAGTGTGCTGGAAGCAGTGAGGAGGGCGTTAGCAAATCAGCAGTTCTCTGTTGAGGTGGTTGGCTCCTATGTGACAGCCAGTAACAAAGAGCCAGCAATCCACATCCCCGGGCCTGCTGTGCAGCCAGTTGATCTTACCAGCTATGACAGCCTCCTGGACGGGGGTGGTCTATCATGAACGCCAGTACCGAATTGATTAAGATTTACGCCAAAGAACTGAAACTACCGACACTGGTTCAATATGAGGATGTGCTGCGTCAGGCTGAGGATAGGGGCTACAGCTATGAGCAGTTTCTCCAGGTACTACTGGAGCGGGAGGTTGAACAGAGACAGCAGAACCAGCAGATAAGAAGGATCAGGGCAGCCCGTTTCCCTGTGAAGAAAAGCCTGGATGACTTTGATTTCAAGCAGCTGCTGCACGTGGAAGAAGCATTGATCTGGCAGCTAGCTACCGGAGAGTTCATTGACAAGCACGAGAACATCATTGCCATCGGGAACCCGGGCACTGGTAAATCCCACTTGATGATCGGCCTTGGGATCAGGCTGTGTAAGCTGAAGTACCGGGTGCGCTTCTACACAGCAGCAAACCTGGCTACTGAACTGGCAGAGGCTCAAGCTGATCACAGGCTGACACGCTTTGAGCAGTCACTGGAGAAGATCGATTTATTGATCCTAGACGAGCTCTCCTACCTGACTTTCACCAAGCCGCAGGCTGAATTACTGTTTCACCAGCTTTCAGTACGCAACGAGCGGGGCAGTGTCGCCATAACGACGAATCTGGAATTCTCCCGCTGGGGAGAGTTCTTCCCCGACTCCATGCTGACTGCCGCGCTGGTAGACAGGTTAACTCACCACGCCCACATTTTGAATATGAACGGAACGAGCTTCCGGCTGAAACAAAGGATGCCAAAGAAAGACACTGTCATTGATGACACAAAAGAGGAAATGGGAGCACGATGACAGTTGCACCTAAACAAAGATGCCATTAGTTAAGCATAATTCATGAGGAAATGGTGGTTGTTTGTTTTCCTGCCCCTCTCACCATCAGGGGGCAGGGAAAACCGCCAGATCATATTAAAACATTCCTGTAATAAATGAAAATGGAGGTGATCTGTATGACGTAATAATAACAGCGCCGGTCCCATGGAGTTATTTTAAACACTATTAGTTGAATTCTTTCAGTACGAATTGGTTACTATTTAGTACCGAACAAAGTGGTTACTTTTATTAGAATACGCACAAGGGTGGATCAGTTTTAATTAGCGAGGTGGATCACTTTTTAAAGATCAAGGTGGATCATTTTTTAATGATCAAGTGGATCACTTTTTAGTTGACGTTCACATTTATTAAATTATTTTCCTGTAGTGTTATTGATTTATTCCGATGTTTTTTAGACTTTTCCCTAATATAGGGAGGAATGTTTTCTAAATGTATTATCTGATCTTCTGCAAAACTGATTGCATACTGCACTGAATTTTCCAATTCACGCACATTACCTGGCCATGTATAATCACT
>JBASML010000025.1:0-18557 GCA_049656845.1 Syntrophaceticus sp. | reverse complement strand
TTTCTGTCTTTTTTCTTTTTGTTTTGGTAAACTAGACTTGAGATTACAGCAATAAAAAAATGATTAAGGAGAGAAGTATGGAACGCATTGATGCCATTGTACGGGATCCTTTATTTCAAGAGTGTTTGAATAAGAATAAAAAAGCGGAAAAAGGCCGGGAGTTCTGCAAGCATGATCTGCAGCACTTTATCGATGTGGCCAGGATCACCTATATCTTGGTCTTAGAGTCCAGCAGGTTTTCTAATTTGATCGAGGACAACAGGTTGAGTAGTGCACAAGCGGCCAAAGAGGTGGTCTACGCAGCTGGGATTCTGCATGATATCGGAAGGTGGCACCAGTATGAAACCGGGGAGGACCACTCTATAATAGGGGCAGAACTGGCCGAGGAAGTTTTAAAGCGTGCCAATTTTACACAGCAGGAAATCCGGGTTATTGTCCGCGCTATCAGGGAGCACAGGTCCCAAAGGGAAGGGATGTCTTTGCTGGGCGAACTGCTGCATCGTGCAGATAACCTCTCCAGGGCCTGCCATGAGTGCAGTGCTAAAGAAAGGTGTTACAAATTTTCGTCCATGGAAACAGGCGAACTGGTGTTGATCTATTAGTGGTTGTAGTGGTTGGCGAATTGGTTAGTGGTCGTTGGCTGTTAGAGAAAGGAATTGCTCGGCCAAACAAAGTGTAACTAGGGACGGCGGGCTGTGTGGAAAGTGCCAACATGGGGTTCAATGACACAATATATAGGGTTGCACTTGATACGCTGCCATACTATATTTTTGCTGAATGAGATGTAATAGCGATTATTCACAAAGGCTTGCTGTTGATCTCTTTTTGCCACACCTAAAAATATAGCGAAGCCTTGCGTGACTGGGTTTACTATATTGTTTTTATTATTGATCGGGGACTAGAATGGAAATAGAAGCCGGAGGCCGGTGCTTGCTAATAATTAGTTGCTCTCAGGCGAATGTCACTGCTATTCGGCGATGCTTTCCCAGGTGGCTGCAACTGTTATAGTCAGCCGGTATAGAAATTGAAAAAGGATGGTTGAAGTGGAGAAGCAGAAAGGGCATAATCTTCGAGTTGTACTAATAGAGGACCAGGAGGACGCAAGACAAGAATTGATGGAGATAGGGGCCGACCAGCCTGGAAGTAAGTGGATGGCTCCCAAAGCAGTGCATCGTGTAATTAAGGTTAAGAAAATGAACAGCAAGGCTGCTGTCATTCTCAAGCAGGAAATGCTTTCCAAGGGTGGTGAGGCAGCTCTCAGCAGAGGGGTAGGGAACTTTTCTGTAGGAGAGACAGATGTTCTTCTGATGGGTACACTGCGCCAGTATAGTGAGCTTTGCAAAAAACTTAAAATGCAGCCCTTTGGCCTGCGCCACCTGGCAGATGAAATCAAGGAGGTCCTTGAAAATTACGATAAAAAGGGAATAAGGACACTGCCTTGCCGAGATCTCTCCCTTACTCTGGGAGAACGCACTTTAGTAATGGGTATACTCAATGTGACACCAGATTCCTTTTCTGATGGGGGAAAGTTTTTTGATCCGCTGGTAGCGGTAGAACACGCCCATCAGATGGTGGAGGATGGTGCTGATATTATTGATATTGGCGGAGAATCTACCCGCCCCTCCACATGGACTGAAGAACCCCTTTCAGCTGCAGAGGAAATCCGGCGCATCATGCCGGTTTTAGAGCGGCTGCTTGCGGAGGTAAAGGTTCCTATTTCCATAGATACCTATAAAGCGGAGACAGCCCGTGCGGCTCTGGAGGCCGGTGCCCATATGATCAACGATATCTGGGGATTCCAGCGTGACCCTGGTATAGCAGCGGTGGCTGGTGAGTACGATGTCCCTGTGATCCTCATGCACAATCAGGATGGTACTGAGTACCAGGACCTGATGGGAGATCTTTTAGCTGCTCTGCGCAATAGCATTGAGATTGCCCAAAATGGGGGTGTACAGCCGGACAAGATAATTGTTGACCCCGGTATTGGATTCGGTAAAGATGTGCAACAGAACCTGGCGGTTATGCGCCGCCTACGGGAGCTGCGTTCTTTAGGCAAGCCTATACTGTTAGGTACTTCCCGTAAATCGATGATCGGGAAAACCCTAAATCTCCCCGCGGACCAGCGTCTGGAGGGGACATTAGCAACAGTAGTGTGGGGAATCGCTCAAGGAGCAGCAGATATCGTTCGTGTCCATGATGTCAAAGAAACAGTGCGGGCAGTTCGCATGGTTGATGCCATAATCAGTAGTTAGTATATGAGAAGTGAGAAGTGGGAAGTTGGAAGTGGGAAGTTGGAAGTGGGAAGTTGGAAGTGGGAGAGAAGATGTTCGGGTCAGAAATATTGGGTTTAGGGGACATTATCCGTACACTGTATTGGTAAGTGGATAGCAGGTTAGTAGTTGGTGGTTGGTTGTTGGGAAAAGGATGTTCGGGTGAAAAAGGGCGGTGTGCTGTGGCTGAAGTAAGTGACCGCATTATTTTAAAGGGGATGCAGTTTTATGGGTATCATGGGGTGATGCCTGCAGAGCAGGAGTTAGGGCAGCCTTTCATTGTGGACCTGGAGATGTGCTGTGACCTCCGGGAAGCGGGGGAAAAGGATGACCTCAATAAAACTGTGGATTACAGCAGTGTCTTCGAATTGGTGAAGGGGATAGTTACCGGTGAGCCTTATCTGCTCATCGAGGCCCTGGCGGAACGCATTGCCGGGTCAGTTCTTGCAGAATTCCCAATTACAGAAGTGTTGGTCAGGGTGAGAAAGCCCCATGCTCCCCTGAAGGGCATTTTTGCTGATGTATCTGTGGAGATAAGGAGGACAGCAAATGGCAAGTGAGGGGAAGTGGGAAAAGGCCTTTTTGGGGCTGGGTTCTAATCTCGGGGACAGACAGTATTACCTTGAGGAGGCCCGCCAGCAATTATCTGCTCATCCATCTGTTCAGATCCTGCGCGTTTCTTCCCTTTATGAAACAGAGCCTGTAGGCTACCATGACCAGGGGTGGTTCCTCAACCAGGTGGTGGAGATCAAAACAACGCTGTGTCCGGAGGAACTGTTTCTTATTACACAGGGGATTGAAAATAAACTGGGGAGAAAGCGCCTTATCCATTGGGGCCCCCGGGTAATCGACCTGGATATTCTGCTTTTTGGAAACAGGGACATAAACACTCCTGATCTTATTATCCCGCATCCTAGGATGTATGAGCGCCAGTTTGTATTGGTGCCCTTGAGTGAAATTGCTCCAGACCTTCTTCACCCGGATGGGATTTCAACACAGCAGCACCTGGACATGCTACAGGAAAGAGAGGACAGAGAAAAAATCAGGTTGTTTGAGGGATAGATCCCATGATATAATAATTGCGCTGTTGCGGATGGGACATGTACCATACCGGAAACACTGCAGAATAAGAGTTTTTTATTAATTCCGCTTGTACCTGTTAAGGACTGAGACGGAAGGCAAGGTTTTAATAATAGTGAGCGCGCCTTCTGGATTACGGCCCAGAAGGTTTCTTATTTTATGGAGGCGAAAATTTTGGAGATCGGTTTTATCGGTGCGGGTAAAGTTGGCTTGGCCTTGGCTATTTTGCTCCAAAAAACAGGCTATCATGTTGCTGGAGTAGCCAGCAGGACAAATGAATCTGCACAGGCCATGGCAAAACGGCTGAATTGCCCGGCTCTTTCCAAAGGGGATGTGGCCAGGAGATCTGAGGCGCTTTTTCTCACCACCTCAGATGATGCCATTGTTCCTGTGACTGAGGAGCTCGCCAAGGAAGGGGCTTTCCATCCGGGGCAGGTAGTGCTGCACATGAGTGGTGCCCATTCTTCACAGATACTGAAACCCGCGGCACAGTTAGGGGCCATTACACTGTCGGTTCATCCCATCCAGTCCTTTGCCAGTGTGGACCAGGCCATCTCTCTTATTCCCGGGACATATTTCAGTATTGAGGGGGATGACCGGGGATATGATTTTGCCATAAAAATGGTGGAAGACCTGGGGGGTAAGCACTTTCTGCTGGACTCGGAGGCCAAGGTTCTCTACCATGCAGCAGCCTGTGTGGCCTGCAACTATCTGGTAGGGCTTTTGGACACTGCTTTGAATCTGCTGGCAGAAGCGGGGGTTCCAGAGGAGATCAGACTTCCTGCTTTTCTGCCTTTAGTCACAGGGACAGTGGAGAACATCAAAAAACTAGGTATACCAAAGGCTTTGACTGGCCCCATCTCCCGGGGGGACCGAGGAACAATAGAGAAACACCTGGCTGCCATGGCGGATCTACCCCTGCTGTCAGAGGTCTACCAAGCCCTGGGATTGGTGACTGTTGATGTTGCCTTAAAAAAGGGAACAATAAATGAAGAACAAGCTGAGGCAATGCGTTCTCTTTTAGCAGATCACTGGCAGGGCATACATTAGCAGCGTGGATAGCTGTCACTCAAGGGGGAGCTTAAGCCCTTAGAAAAAGGCCAAATTGTGGCAGTGACACCTTGGGCAGTTTCATGTTGGCGAAACGGTATCTATTAGCAGCAGGGGATAGAACGGTTTGTTAACGTAAACATGGATTTTAAAAAACAAGGAGGTTTTTCGATGTCTCGGGTAACAACAGCAGTACTGCAGGAAATGAAGGAAAAGGGGATTAAAAGCACACTGCTCACAGCTTATGATTATCCAACAGCCTGTCTTTTGGATGAAGCAGGGATCGATATTCTGCTGGTGGGCGATTCTCTAGGGAATGTGGTGCTTGGTTATGAGAATACCCTTCCGGTCACCATGGAGGAAAGCCTTCACCACACCGCAGCAGTTGCCAGAGGGGCCAAACGGGCTATGGTAGTGGGAGATATGCCTTTTCTCTCCTACCAGACCACAGTTGCTGATGCTGTTTGGAATGCCGGGTGCTACCTCAAAGAAACGGGGGCACATGCTGTTAAGTTAGAAGGAGGCCGAGAGCGAGCAGATGCCGTTCGGGCCATAGTGGAGGCAGGTATCCCCGTCATGGGACACCTGGGATTGACCCCCCAGTCTGTGCACCAGTTTGGCGGCTATCGTGTTCAAGGGAAAACCGATGATACAGCGCGGCAACTGATTGAGGATGCTGTAATTCTGGAGGAAGCGGGAATCTTTTCTTTGGTTCTGGAATGCATTCCAGCGGATCTGGCAGGTGAGGTTACCCGCAACCTGAGTATACCGACACTGTCCTGTGGTGCAGGGCCCCAATGCGATGGACAAGTTATGGTTCTCCACGATATGCTGGGCATCATTGGCAGGAGAGTGCCCAAGTTTGTGAAACAGTATGTTAATCTGCATGAGATCATTATAGAAGCTCTTACCACCTTTAAAAAAGAGGTGGAAGAAGGAACATTTCCGGGTCCTGAGCACTGTTACGGAGAATAAAGGCCAATTTTAGGGGGACGTTCCTGTGCAGGATAGAATCTGGCTTAGCTGGTTTTCGTTAGTCTGATATTATGGTGATCAATATTTAGAATTCAGACAGCTGCCGTATGCACTGGGGGCAGTCCTATACTTAGCCAGAGGTATATCTCTGATGGTGTCCAGAGAGGACATATGTGAGGATATTTGTGAGTGATCGTAAGGAATTATTAATAATGATTTGCTGAGGGGTTGGAACTGATGGATGTGCTTAATAGCATTAAGCAGATGCAGGATCTCTCCCTGAAGTTGAAAAGTGAAGGGAGGAGTATCGGCCTGGTGCCCACAATGGGCTATCTCCATGAGGGACACCTGAGCCTCGCTCGAAGGGCCAGGATGGAAAATGACATTGTGGTGATGAGCAATTTTGTTAATCCCCTGCAGTTTGGGCCAAAAGAAGACTTTGCTACATATCCCCGGGACCTGGACCGGGACAACAAGCTGGCTGAAAGTGTGGGTGTGGATTATGTTTTTGCTCCATCGGGAGAAGAGATGTATCCAGAGGGTTACAGCACCTATGTGGAGGTAAAGGGTGGAGCCACAGAGAAGATGTGCGGCAGATCACGGCCCGGCCACTTCTTAGGGGTAACCACAGTGGTTCTGAAACTGTTTCTCATCACACAGCCTGACCGGGCTTATTTTGGGCAAAAGGATGCTCAGCAGGCAATTATCATCAGAAAAATGGTCAAAGATCTTAATCTTCCTTTGGAAATCGTTACCTGCCCGATTGTCCGGGAGAGGGACGGCCTGGCTTTGAGTTCCCGCAACAGCTATCTTTCTCCTGAAGAAAGAGAGCATGCCCTGGCTTTGCCTAAAGCCCTTGCCGCAGGGCAACAGCTGATCCAGCAGGGTGAGCGTGATCCGGCCAGAGTGCGAGAGGAGATCCTACGGGTTTTAGAGTCATCCCCTGGGATCCGGGTCGACTATGTAGAGGTGGTGGATGGCAGAACCCTGGATGAACTGTCTGTGCTGCAGGGTGATGTGCTGTTGGCAGCCGCAGTTTTTGTGGGGAAAACCAGGCTTATAGACAACATCGACCTGGAGGTGGTACCATGTACCGCTGTATGCTGAAATCAAAGATTCACCGGGCAGTTTTGACCGATGCCAACCTGAACTATATGGGGAGCATTACCATCGATCGTGACCTCTTAGAGGCAGCAGATATTCTCCCCTTTGAACAGGTGCAGGTGGTCAACAACAACAATGGGGCGCGGTTTGAAACCTATGCCATTGAAGGGGAAGCGGGTTCTGGCTGTATCTGCCTAAACGGAGCAGCAGCTCGCCTTGGGCAGCCTGGCGATATTCTGATTATCCTCTCTTATGTGCAGGTAGAGGAGGAACATGCCCGGGAACATAAACCGCGAGTGGTTTTTGTGGATGAAAAAAACAGAATAACCGAGTTCCCCAGAAGCTAACATTTTTCCCCAGGTGACAGTCACCAGGGAAAAGCTGGGATATGTTAGAGGAGGGTGATCTTTGGGCAACAAAGAGCTGCGAATTCTTTTAGAATCACTATTATCCGGAAAAATAACTATTGAACAGGCACTGGAACAACTGGCACAGCTGCAGTATGAGGACCTAGGCTATGCCTGCCTGGATCACCACCGGGAACTGCGCACTGGTTTTCCAGAGGTAGTGTTCTGCCAGGGAAAAACCGTAGAACAGGTGGCAGAAATTTTCGCCAGGCTGGCGGCTAAATCAAAAACAGTATTGGGGACCCGGGCCAGCATTGAAGACTTCAATGCTGTAAAGAAAAGGTGCCCAGACGCGGTCTACTACCAACTTGCCCGCTGTATTGTTATACACCCTGATGATGGCTCAAAAGCAAAGGGCGATGTTTTGGTGGTCAGCGCCGGGACAGCAGATCTGCCGGTGGCAGAAGAGGCCGCAGTTTCTGCAGAGACCATGGGGCTCCATGTTTCAAGATTATATGATGTGGGTGTCGCGGGCATCCACCGGCTGTTGGAAAAATGCAGTTTACTGCAGCAGGCTTCTGTGGTGATCGTTGTTGCTGGGATGGATGGAGCCCTGCCCAGTGTTGTCGGTGGACTGACCAGCAGGCCTGTTATCGCTGTACCTACGAGTGTTGGTTATGGAGCGAACTTCGGAGGCTTGTCTGCTCTTTTGGCTATGCTCAACAGCTGTGCCCCTGGAGTTGGTGTGGTAAACATAGATAATGGGTTTGGCGCTGCTTCGCTGGCCTTTGCCATTGTTGATACAAGAAGGGGATCATAATGAGGGTATTATATCTCGATTGTTTTGCGGGTATAGCTGGGAATATGCTGCTGGGGGCGCTTTTGGATGTGGGAGCTGACCAGGATATGGTCAAAAGGGGGCTCTCCAGTTTGCCTATCCAGGGCTACACTTTCGAAGCCAGGAAAGGCAGCAGCTGTGGCATAGCTGCTACCTGTGTGCATATCAAAAACACAGATGAGCAGCCGCACCGTCACCTGCAGGACATCCTGGATTTGATCGAGCAGGGTGATTTGGCAGACGGGGTCAAAGACAATGCCCAAAAAATATTTAGAAGGCTGGCTGAAGCGGAAGCAAAGGTGCATGGGATGAGCCCGGAGCAGATTCATTTTCATGAGGTCGGGGCCATTGATTCCATCTGTGATATAGTGGGCTGTTTGATTGCTTTGGACAGCTTGAATGTGGAACAGGTTATCTGTTCGCCGCTGCCGTTGAGCTTGGGGACAGTTCGGTGTGAGCACGGCCTGTTTCCGGTCCCTGCCCCGGCGACCCTGGAACTGATCAAAGGGGTGCCAACCCGTAAAACTGAGATTGAGGGTGAACTGGTGACTCCTACCGGTGCTGCGTTGGCCACCATATTGGCTGATTCCTTTTCCTCCTTCCCGGCGATGACCGTGGAGCAGGTGGGATACGGAATGGGTACCAGAGATTACGATTTTCCCAATGTGTTGAGGGCGATTATCGGTAAGACAGAAGATCTTGCCGGGTCCCCCGGTACTTTTGGCAACCCCGATGAAATTCTTGTTATGGAGTCAAATATCGATGATCTCAACCCGGAGATCTACCCGTACTTGGTCCAGAAACTGCTAGGGGCCGGGGCGCGGGATGCCTTTTTAACACCGATTATCATGAAGGGTGGCAGGCCCGGGGTGCTGCTGACGGTTTTGGCAGATCAAGAAAACTGGGCTGAGGCCGCGAGAATCATCTTCCAGGAAACATCGACTTTGGGTTTCCGCATGCGCAGTGATCTGAGGTGTGTTTTGCAGCGGGAAACAGCCATGGTGACAACCCCTTTTGGGGAGATCACAGTGAAGTTCGGCAGGTTCTCCCAAGGGGAATCCCCTATACAAATAGCGCCTGAATATAAAGACTGCTGTGCAGCTGCAGAACGTTTCAAGGTTCCTCTGAAAACAGTGTTCAATGAGGCACTGGCTGCAGCCCTTAGATACCTGGCATAATTTAGGTAATGTATGAGTTGCTCTGGTGGTGACATCGCAAAACCTCCTTCCGCAAGGAGTGATAAGTTTCTAACTAGACTAAACATTGATGCCTGAGGAATCCAGGGTTTTCAGGTTATCCAGTGCTTTCAAAAGAAACTGCTGCTAATGTATTTTTTATCAAAAAACTCTTTGACTGGTGATTCTAAGAATTGAATACGCAGTAAAAAAGGAATAAGTGGGATGTACTGAATACATTTATTATTATAGAATAATGGTTGAGGTGCTTTGAAATGCAGAAGGAAACGAGAAATGTATCATCACTTTATGTCGTACTAGGATGCCTGTTTGTCACCTGCCTGCTGATTTCCAATATTATAGCAGGCAAGCTGATCTCAGTTTTAGGTATGGTTCTGCCGGCTGCGGTAATACTTTTCCCGGTGACCTATATCTTTGGAGATATCCTGACTGAGGTTTACGGTTTTAAGCGCTCACGGTTAATTATCTGGACGGGTTTTGCCTGCAACCTCTTGATGGCAGCAGTCTTTATGCTGGTTGTGGCTCTGCCGCATCCGGATTTCTGGCAGTCTCAGAATGCCTATCAGGTTGTGCTGGGCATGACGCCAAGGGTTGTTGTGGCTTCTTTGATTGCTTATTTCTTAGGGGAATTTTGCAATTCCGCTGTATTATCGAAGATGAAACTGCTTACCAGGGGAAAATGGCTCTTTACCAGAACTATCGGTTCAACAATAGTCGGGGAAGGTATTGATACAGCAGTTTTTATCACCATTGCCTTTGCGGGAACAGTTACTGTGCCAGTTTTGTTCAGCATGATGGCCGCCCAGTATGCCTTCAAGGTTCTTTATGAAATAGCTGCTACACCCCTTACCTATTTGGTTGTAGGATGGGTGAAGAAGAAGGAAGAAGTAGATGCCTACGACTGGGATGTAGAGTATAACCCTTTCAGCTTGGAAATTGATTAATTTCTATACAAAATAAAACCCCACATCATAAGGTGGTATGCCCCTTGATGTGGGGGGTACAAATGGATTTGATTTATTCAATTTCTATTTCGATTGATTTATCAGGTTTTTCTGCTTTAGGAACAACAATACTTAAAATACCGTTTTCTAACTTAGCTGTTATACCTTCATCTGCAGCTTCAGCTAGGAAGATATTACGCTGCATTGAGCAAAGCTGTCTTTCTCTGTGAATATAATTTTTCCCTTTATCTTCTAACTCTTCTTCTCTCTTCACTGAAATTTGCAGTCTTCCATCATCAAATGCCAGGTTAATGTCTTCTTTGTTTACACCAGGAAGTTCTGCATCAATATAGTAGTTTTTGTCGTCCTCCTTAACATCAACCTTGAAACTATCCCCTGCGAGGCTCCTTCTAAAAGGCCAGCTCTCAGCAAAGAAGTCATCAAGCATATCATAGAAGTCACTAAAACCACTACTCGCCAGATCTGCTCTCCTTCTGTTGAACGGAATTAAGTTTGCCATGATTAACACCTCCCATAATTATGAGATTTAATCTTGACACTATTAGCACTCTCATAGAATGAGTGCTAACTCTAATTATCTTATAACACATCTTTAACATTTTGTCAATAATAAATTTTAAAATTTATAGTTATTCTGTGATAATGTCATGTTGATTTTATTCTGATAAAATGTCACCTATGAGAAAATAATTTAAAAATGATCAGTTGCTCTAAATATTTGAGGCGACAGGGAACTGTTCCTGTCGCCTTGATCTCTATAATCCAAAGTGGATCGGGAGAGCCATTCCCTTGATCCACTTGATCCATTTAGAGTGAGACGCGGTAATTGTCCCGCGTCTCGCATCTTTTAAAGCAGCTTTTCCAGCAGTTTTTTCATCTGCGGAGTGCCGATTTCTTCCAGTTCATACTTTACCCTTACCGCGGGTTTATTTAAGGACATCACCCGGCGCAGGTCGATTGGTGTTCCGATGACCACCACTTCAGCAGGGGAGTTATTGATGGTTTTTTCTAACTCCTCAATCTGTGTTTTGCCATAACCCATCGCCGGAAGGAGTTTGGACAGATGGGTGTATTTTTCGAAGGTATTCTTGATGCTGCCTACCGCATAGGGGCGAGGATCGAGCAGTTCCTCTGCACCCAGCTTTTCAGCAGCAATTACACCAGCGCCATATGCCATTCCTCCGTGGGTAAGTGTGGGTCCATCTTCCACAACCAGGACCTTCTTTCCTTTGACTAACTCTGGCTGCTCTACAGTAATCGGAGAATTGGCCATGATGATTTTGGCTTGTGGGTTATTCCGAACAACGGCTTCTTTGACCTCTTCTACAGCGGCTGGGTCTGCGGAGTCAATCTTGTTGATCACAGCGATATCAGCCATGCGAAGATTGGTTTCACCAGGGTGGTAGCTTGTCTCATGCCCCGGACGATGTGGGTCAACCACTACTATATGCACATCAGAGAAGTAGAAGGGAATATCATTGTTCCCTCCATCCCAGATAATTACATCTGCCTCTTGCTCTGCCTGGCGCAGTATTATCTCATAGTCAACCCCGGCATAGACCACTATATCGTTGTCGATGTGGGGTTCAAACTCTTCTCTTTCTTCTATGGTGCACTTGAATTTATCCAAATCTTCATAACTGGCAAACCTCATGGCCACCTGCTCCTCCAGGTTGCCGTAGGGCATCGGGTGCCTTATCACTGCAACACTTTTACCAGCTTCTTTCAGTATTTCAGCGACATACCTGGTGGTCTGGCTTTTCCCACTGCCGGTTCTGACCGATGTTACCGCTACCACCGGGCACTTTGATTTAAGCATTGTCGTCTTCGGCCCCATTAACCTGAAGTCGGCTCCACAAGCCAATACCAGGGATGCCTTGTGCATTACGTACTCATGGGATACATCACTGTAGGCAAAGATAACCTGATTCACATCATACTTTTTGATCAACTCCGGCAGTTCTTCTTCAGCATAGATAGGGATGCCTTCAGGGTAGCTCTTGCCTGCCAGTGTAGGAGGATATAATCTTCCTTCGATATCTGGGATCTGAGTAGCCGTAAAGGCTACAACCCGATAGGCCGGATTATCTCTGAAATAGGTATTAAAATTGTGAAAATCCCTCCCGGCTGCACCCATAATAATTACATTGTCTGCTTTCATTTAAAGTCCACCTCTTTTATTTTTTTGCGGTGACACAGGGACGCTGTCCATCTGTATCTCACTGTATTATTATTTCCCGCGTGATACAAGGAAGGACCTTGGTCACATAAAAAACGATTTAATATATTGCTGTTTTCAGCTGGCCTATTTGCCTTCTTTGGCTGGGTATCAACAAGCCCGGCCTTTTATGGTGATGCCTTTACTAGCTTCCCATGAATACACCTGAATATCCCTGCGCTCATCCCACCCTTGTCTGAGATAAAAATTGGCTGCTGCCTGGTTATCGTTGAAGACGAATAGGTGGATTTTTGGAGCACCCAGGGCATTCAGCTCCCGGCATACCCGGTCAAGAAGCGCCTTGCCGTATCCCCTTCCCCTGTCATCAGGGTGTACTGCCAAATGATATATATAGCCTCGACGTCCGTCAAAACCGCCCAGGACCGTCCCAATCAAGCGCCCATCTACGCGCAGCACCAGGCAGGTAGAGGGGTTCCTTTCCATAAATGCCCTCAGGGACTCATTTGTATCGCCCTGGCCAATCCCAATCCCTGGGATAAACCTCCACAGATCAAGCATTGCATTTATGTCTGCTGCTTGTGCTCTTTCTATCTGGCAGCCGGCTGTTTCCAAGTTGTTCCCTCCCCATAGGCTTTCTGACACTTACGTCTAGATGATGTTGATATGTATAATTATAACTCAATAATGATAAATATGCATAAAATATTTTAAAAAAACGAATAAAAATTTAATACTTTCCTGGGGGTCTCCCTATGAATAATGAAAATAGGCGGAGATAAAGTTTCTATAAATCTGATGCCTGGTGATGCACCTCTTTGCATAAATATAAAAAGTACGTTTCCTATCTATTATTGAATACCAAAAGTTTTACCAGTCCCTGCTGAACATTTCTTCTCTGACCTGGGGAATTGAGAGCAACTGCTCAACCTTTTTCAGTGGAATGTTCAACTTGCTGCAGAGGTCTTTTAGTAAGAAATAGGTTTCGTCCCGTTCAACGACAATCTGAGAGGGGATTTTAAACTTACTCATCAAATCAGTTATGACATTGATACAGCGGTGTCCTTCTTGTAAAAAATCTTTCATCAATTCGTGTCCCAAGATCAGGTCCTTATTGCTGTCATAGATGAGAAACACCTTGGGGTAATATGGCCTTTCATTTTTTTTATCCTGAACAGGGATGGGAGCAAAAAAGGTATCCACTTCCCAGATGGACTGACTTCTTTTTCCAGAAGTTAACAGCCTTCTTAAACACAGCTCATCGGTAGCTTTAAAAGAAACATATTTTTTAACAAAAGCAGGAGCCTTAAGATACTGATCACTCCAAATTATTTCATTCCCTTCTTTTTTGGGCACGCGGACAAGAAATGTACGTGGCTGGTCACACTCTAAAATGGCCTTACTGTTGCGGCAGCGCAGGGAGACCTCCAGGGCCTGCTGTAAAGCATGCGTTAAAAAACGGCATTCCCAGGCATCGAGAAACCAGGGATAGAGGCCTGGTTCGTAGGAGCGGAACCGCGGCCACTGGTTTTTCCCTCTAAACTTTAACCCCAGCTCCTTGATCACCGCCCTGTCTTCTTCATCCAGGTCCTCCCGGTTTTCAAATGAGGCCATGAGACACTTCTGTATGAAAAGAAAATCAGGAGAGATAGTATGCGGGGCATCCATCATATCAAAAATAGATTGCAGCCCTTCAGCGCCCAGATAAGCTCCCAGGGCATAGTGCTCTCCTAGTTCGCCCATGATACAGCAGTAGGCAACTTCACCTGTTTCGGGATCCATTACACCGAACAGATCATCATTATACATCCATTCCCAGCAGCGGGCCTTTTTAAAAGCTGTGGCTGCCTCGTAAAGTGCCCGCCACTCATCCAAGGATGGTTTTTTGCCGATGTCGGGTCTTTTTTTATCCGAGGGAGCGGTCTCTGTCTCGTCCTCTGCGGACACAGCCGCGCCGCAGCATTTTTTAAACTTTTTGCCGCTTCCACAGGGACAGGGGTCATTACGGCCTATTTTGGGTGTGGATTTCTCCCCTGCTTGGCTATTGAAATCAAAGGGTGTAGCAGGTAGGGGCTGTAGAGCATGCTTTTCATACCGCTCAAACACCTCATGTGGTGTCCAACCCTTGAGGATCCACTGAGGGGTATGGTTGGCCATCTCGTTGACCAAATTGATAAATGGCTGAACTTCGTCGAATGAGTCAAAATTCAGATCTTTTAGAAAATATTCCATCAGTTCCATAGGCGGCATACCGTTGTTAATCTTGGACTGGCTGAACAAGATCTTTGCCTCGGCATCATCTTTGGTCCAGCCAAACTGCTCCTGTAATTGCTGGCTCAGTTTCTTAACCGCAGGATGCCAGAGAGAGGGATACTTCTTGTTCACCACCAGGTGCACCTCTTTTTCTGTGATCGGCCGGTAGGTGATTTCTGCCCTTTTCTCCTGCTCTTCCAGAACCCAGTGCGGGTCTTCTACATCGCGGTGGTGGTACAAACCGTCATTGAAGATGAAATCATAAGGTATGTCATCTTTTTCCAATTCCATATTCAAAATGTTTTGAAAGTTTTGCTGGCTCAAGCCGCCTTCCAAGTGTTCGGCCACCGCCTGGTAAAGGTTTTCCAAGTCCATTGCTCCGTAAAAATAAAGCAACCCATTTACGTAGCTCAAAACACGCTGTTTGTCCGATTTATTTTCAGGCATTTTCTTCATCCTTTCTGTGCAGGCTAACGTTAACCCAAGTAATTCATTATGCTTAATTTTCTCTAAAAAAATACGTTTCTTTTGTAATGAATAACTCGGCAGCTGTTGTCGCTGTTGTCTCTGCAGCACCGCCTTCTGCTTTGCTGTCTAGTTGCCTCTTTACTTCGACAAAACACTGGTGATTCCTTTGTTTTGCGTTTCAAATCCTTCCCCAGTAAATCTGCCTCCAGTATGGAATGTCAAATTGCAATTGATGGGATGAGCTGGCTGCTCTTGATTTCTTGCCTGAATAGCCTTCATATTTTGCAAAAACAGCAGGATATCTTTGACATATGTCAAATCAACAGAAATAATGTGTTACAATACAAACAAAACAGATAAGCTATTTTTAGCTATTTTTAGGTGATATGCCAATGAAAATGCAGGATTACATCCGCAAGGTGATCGACCGTTTCCCCCGCAAAATGCTCTACTGGGACATCGATATCCGTGACCCGGTAGCTAAGAGGCTCGGCTCCAGGTGGGAGGCTGCCGGGGGATATAGGGCATTTGCAGCAGCGATAAATGAACTGGTGGAGGAGAATGTCTTGCGTCCGGTAAAAAGGTCGGGCTTAAACGGGCTTTCTCCACCCCTTGCTGTGCGCTACCGGAAACTGTCTCTGGAAGAGGGTGATTACTCAGCGGTAAAGGAAGAGATTTTGAGTGCCTACTGCTCACATATGGATCTCTCTTCATTTTTGAAATCACCTCAGGATTATGAAAGGTACCGGGAAATACTGATGGCTATCGATCATTTTCTGATAGATGTTAAAAATAGCCCCCCGGCAGTATGGGATACTGTTAATGAGCGTTCTTTTTCCCTGACAGGCAATGAGAAGTTCCTGTCGTCACATAAAGGCAATCAACTTCTGAAACGGATTAAGATCACTTTACAGGACCTGTGTTGTGTGCCGGCTCCGGAACCCTTCTTCTTCTGGGCTACTGCCTTGCCTCTTCTGCCTGAAGAAAGGGCACACTGCCTGGTTGTGGAAAATAAAGATATTTTCCATTCGCTGAAATACCTCCTTGGTGCAGGAAAACTTAAAACAACCCCAGAGATACATCTGCTGATCTATGGCGAAGGGAAAAAGATATTAAACAGCTGGTCCTTTATCTATGAGTGCCTGCCAGAGGCAGCAGGCTATCAATTTTTCTATTTCGGGGACCTGGACCCGGAGGGGGTAGGCATCTGTGCTGATCTGATTTCTGCTGTACAAGGCGGGGTTGATACAGCTATATCTGGGCAGTTTTCTGCGGCAGCGGGTCAAAGCAGCATTCCGGTTGTGGAAGTGCTGCCTGCAGAGCCACTTTATCACCTTTTGCTTGACACAGGGAAAAAACGCCTGATAGACAGCGACCAGTCCAGGGTCACCTGGCGGCGTATGCAGCCCTTTTTTGACCTCTGCTCCCCAATCCTATTAGATAGAATTACCCCTCTGTGGGAGGCCCGCTGCTTTGTACCACAGGAGGCTTTATCTGCCAGTATCCTGGCCGCAAAAGGGTGTGTTGAATTATGTCTGCCGCAGCAGTTGTAGATAACACAGCTGCCGAAGGTGCTTTCACCGCGGCCAGGAGATTCCCTGGTTTTGACGGCTTTAATGAACGCATCTCGGCCCTCATGGAAGTCTTTCCCCTTTATGACCTGATGTCCAAGAACACACTGAGGGGATACTGCGGCTTTGAGATGGGTGTCTGCCTGCTGCTTTATATCATGGAAAAGATGCTCCACTATGAGCCCTGTACATATGAAGACGCGAAAGATTTCATTTCCGGCATTCTTCCCCTTTTTAGCGACACAAGCCCCTCACCTGAGGAGTCTGAACAGATCACAGAGAAGCTGTTAAATGAGCTTTCCAACTACGGGCGTCCCTTTGAATACGAATACCACGACCCCCTGGAGGGGAGAACTCGCCAGGTGAAATTTAAGCTGCTGGTGCAGGAGCCCTTCAGCCTGCCGGATCGGGATACAATTAAACTTCGCCTGTCCAGAGAAGGCTTGGATCTTATTTTTAAGTCCAGGGAGATCTACCAGGATCTTCGCTTTTCTGTGATGCAGTTCTATCTGGATCAGCAGATCCGCAGGGGGACCTTTGAAGGTGCCCTGGAGACCGTTAAGGAGTTGGGTGTAGAGGTAACGACCATGGAGCAGGAACTGGTTTCCCTGCGCCAGGAGATCCGCCGCAATGTTGTGGAGGCTCTGGATAAACCGAATTACAGGCGCATGCTCAATAGGATGACACAGCAGCTGCACCGGGAGCGTGAAACCTTTGATAATCTGATTAAACTGGTCAGGGAAACACAACAAAGCCTGGACCAGGCAAGGCTACCCCAGGGTGACGCTAAACTGGCAAATGTGGGCCGCCTGGAACAACAGCTTTACCAGGTTGCCCAGAGACATTTGAAACTGTTTAACCATCAACTGGAGCTGAACATCCTCACTGAGGATGCCTTGATGTCCAGCCTGCGCAGCACTCTGATGGTGCGTTTTCACCTGGAAAAGGAGCTGATGGCCGAGGTTCTGCGCTGCAGCCCACCAGGTGAAGTTGTTGCCAGAACCTCGGTGCTCCCCCTGCTGCAGCCGCGGCCGCCACGCATTCTGGATCTGGCCACCTTCCTCAGGCCGCAGACGCTGCTCAGCAGGGAGCGGGAACGACCCCCAGAGGAGATTTTTGATGAGATTGATCTAAATGAGGAAAAGCGCATGCAGGAGATGGAAAAAGAGCGGCACAAGCGGACTATAGAGCTGCTGCAGCGGATATTCCGCCTGCTGCTTACCCCTCTGGTAAAAAGCAGCAGCATACATTTAAGCGAGATCACTGATTTAATTGATGAGGACGACTGGTCCCGGGAAGAAATGGCAGCCTTCGTTTATACCGCGCTGCTTCTGCACCAGGCGAAAAAGATTCAGGCGCAGCTGCCCTGGGAATACACACCCGGGGACAGCGACCTATTGGAGTTTGCCCTTTACCGTTTGCTGCAGGAAGATAAAGAGCTGGCATCACTGGGCGAGGTTCAGGTTATTGCCGGCGAAGGCACTGTTGACCTGCCCTATGAAATGAATGTATCTAATTTGATTTTATTTAAGTCTGGTGACCAAGGACTGTGACAGTTACCTGAAAGGGCAACCTGTGTATACAGATTCGGCCAAAGAAAGAAAGTACAAAACACAGCCACCAAAACGCATAATTTGATAAGTTGGGGCACAATGGGGGCCAAAAGGTGACAGCCACCATAGACAGGAGGTAGAGTAATGACCTATGAGAGCAGCACAGTGGAAACCGCCCTTTTACTGCTGCGGGAGCTGTTGACACACCCGGTTGTGAACAAAGAAAACAACTCAGGCCTGGTCATGCGGATCCAGCAGGATCCCGAAGTATTGGGCCTCTGGCAGGAGGTCATGGAGCCGACTTTTGGTGTCACACTGCTCAAAGCCGGTGACCAATACTACCTCACCACCGGGATCGAAGAGAGCATTTTCAGCTACACCAATGAGGAGCTGAGGAATAGACTGGGGGTGGGCAATAATACAGAGCTGTACACCTGCTCATTTATTGTGCTCACACTGCTGGCGGTTTTTTTTAACAGTGATGACACAACAGGCCCTTCCATGGATTTTATCACTTTAACGGATCTGGAGCGTCAGGTCACCCAAAACTTCGAAGCCCTGGCCAAGAGAGAGGATATTGAGGAACTGGAAAACCGCTCCCGGGTCAACCTGGCTGAGCCGGCGCGTTTCTGGCTGGATATCCCGGTTAAGTTGCCGGGGGCGGTACAAGATAAAAGAACCAAATCCCACTGGGGTTACCTTTTAATGACC
>JBASML010000024.1:0-4383 GCA_049656845.1 Syntrophaceticus sp. | reverse complement strand
CCAGCAATAAGCCCCGGCAGATCCGCGACCACAAAACTCCTGTCATCAACCTGCACAACACCTAATTCTGGATGCAGAGTAGTAAAGGGGTAGTTGGCCACTTTCGGCCGGGCTGCAGAAATCCTGCTGAGGAGGCTGGATTTCCCTGCATTAGGAAAGCCAATGAGCCCCACATCAGCCAGCAGTTTGAGTTCCAGTTCCAGTGTACGCTCCTCCCCTGGATCCCCCCGCTCTGCAAAGCGTGGCGCCTGCAGTTTCGGGGTTTTAAAACGGGCGTTGCCGCGTCCTCCTTTTCCACCGCGGGCGACAACAATACTCTGCCCATCTCTCTTCAAATCAGCACGGAAGGCACCTTCAAGATCCCGGACAATTGTTCCTAGAGGAACCCTTATAATTAAGTCCTCCCCACTTTTACCATGCTGGTTTTTCCCGCGCCCGTGTTCTCCCCGCTCTGCTTTATAATGTTTGCGGTAACGAAAATCGATCAGGGTATGCATGTTCCGGTCAGCGGTAATTACTACATTACCACCCCGTCCACCATCTCCACCACTGGGTCCCCCTGCAGGGACATATTTCTCACGGCGGAAGGCAACACACCCATTCCCTCCATCCCCGGCTTTAACATAAATTTTCGCGTAATCATAAAACATTATTTACCCTCACAAGCCCGCCGAAAAGCGGGTAATAACAAATTCCCCTGGTCATAAGGCCAGGGGATATCTTCTGTACTTATTTAATATTAAACCGTTTCAGCAGCATAAACACTGACCTGTTTCTTGTTTTTGCCCTTCGCCTCGAACTTCACATAACCATCAGCCAGGGCAAAAAGGGTGTCATCCCTACCACGGCCTACATTCCAACCAGGATGAACCTTTGTCCCGCGCTGACGTATAATAATGTTCCCGGCGCTGACAAACTGGCCATCACACCTCTTCACACCCAGCCGTTTGGACTCACTGTCCCGCCCGTTGCGAGAACTACCTACTCCCTTTTTATGTGCCAACAACTGCAGGTCAAACTTTAAAGGCTTCATCATTACAGCACCTCCTCACTTCCAGGTATTTTCCGTAACCCCCGGCAATCCCCTGCATTCCTAATTCCATGGTTTCCAGGATCACCTGGGCAGTACTTTTTTCTGTTTCTGTTAAATCTAGTGGCAGCACCAATTTCACAAAAACATTATTCAGATCCTTGGTTCGTTCCTCTATCAGCGGCTCCCGGGACAAAAAGTGTTTCAAACCCGCTGCCGCGGTTTGGACAAGAGCCGAAACCCCAGCACAGATTATATCTTCGCCGGCTGGAGCATATCCGGCGTGCCCCTCAACCAGGAAACCCCTTAATTCACCATTTTCATATTCGAAAAACGTAGCCCGGATCATAGTCCATCAGAACTGCTACTACTCTGCAGCAGCCGCGGTATCCTCCTGCTCTCCCAGGGAGATATCCTGCACCATTAACTCAGTAAACAACTGCCGGTGCCCTTTACGGCGGCGGTAGTTCTTCTTAGCCTTGTACTTGAAAACAAGTATTTTTTTAGCCTTCCCCTGTTTGAGGACCTGAGCTGTTACCTTTGCCCCTGGCAAATAAGGAGTTCCTACCTCTAACTCTCCATCGATATTTACCGCCAACACCTTATCCAATACCACTTGATCTCCCTCAGCTGCATCGATCTTTTCTACGCGCAGCACTGTCCCTTTACTAACCTTATACTGTTTGCCACCAGTTTCTACAATTGCAAACACAAAAATTCCTCCTTCGCCGGGATCCTAGGGTGGCATCCTTTATGTGCACTTGATCGACCCTTCCCGAGCGTTTTTTCGCGTAACATTCACAACGGAATTTTAGCACCTTACACCCCCTGGTGTCAAGCTAATTGGTCGTTAGTGGTTGGTAGTTAGTCGTTGGAAGAATAGAATGCACTGGGAACTGCCCCCCTTGCACACGATTTCCCACCTCTCACCTCTCAATTCATCGCTCCAGGATGTGTGCTCTGGCACAGGTGCGGTATACCTGGTCAATTTTAATCACTACCTTCTGTCCGATGCAATCACTGCCCCCCTCAATATCTATAATATAGCCATGGATGCGGGATATTCCATTTTCTGGGGTTGAGGTATGAGCCTCCTCCACCTCCACCTCCAGGATCTCCCCGGGCTTGACCGGTGCTGAAAGGGCATCGATCTCCTCCTTGCTATAAAGGGCCTTTACCTGCACCTCTTCCAGGTGGGAGGCGTCACTTCCTTTGATAATGATTTTTTTCCCGATTTCATTTTCTAACTCTTGAAGATGGCTTCCTCCTCCACCTATTAAAAACGCAGCCACAGTGGGATGCACCTCCACAAGAATTGCCACTGCCTGCTCGTGGTCAGCCATGGCTCTAATTGCCTGACAGGCCTGCATGCTCACTGTTTCTTCTGAGAGTACCCTTCCTGTTCCTTCACAATAGGGGCAGTGGCGTTCCAACAGGCTACTTAGACTGGGACGCACCTTTTTCCTGGTGAGCTCTACAAGACCCAGTTGTGTCAATCCGAGCACACAGGTCCTGGTCTTGTCTTTTTTTAGCTCATCCTCCAGCTGTCGAATCACCTCACTGCGGTGCTCCTGTAGCTCCATATCAATAAAATCGATAACTATGATGCCCCCCAAATTCCGCAACCGAATCTGGCGCACGATCTCTTGAACTGCCTCCATGTTAGTGCGAAAAATAGTCTCAGCAAAATTCTTGGTCCCCGTGTATTTCCCTGTATTTACATCGATAACAGTAAGAGCCTCCGCTTCATCAATAACAAGATAACCCCCGCTCTTCAGCCAAACCTTAGGGCGCAATGCCTTGGTAATTTCCTGGTTGAACTCATATTCATCAAAATCAGCTGTATCAAGAAAAACCCTGCTGCTGAAATGAGGTGCAAAAGCCTGGATCAACTCTAAAATCTTGTCGTATGTATTCTGGTCATTAGTCATCAACCGATCCACATCTTCCCGAAATAGGTCCCTCAGCACCCAGGAAACCAGTTCTAGTTCCTGATGGATTAACGCCGGAGCAGATTTGTGTTCAGCCTTTTTTTGAACCATCTTCCAAAGATTATATTGCTCCTGCACATCCTGTTTCAGTTCTTCTGCTGTGATCCCCTCAGCAGCAGTACGCACAATCAAGCCGCGGCCCGGTATACACACCTCCTCGGCTATTTTTTTTAAACGCTCACGCTCCCGCTCAGACCTAATCCGCCGGGAAACCCCGACAGAATCGGACTCCGGCATAAAAACAACATAGCGTCCCGGAAATGTTAAGTGTGTAGTCACCCGGGCACCCTTGGTTCCAAAGGGCTCTTTAACCACTTGAACCAGGATCTCTTCTCCCTCATGGACCGTGTTTTGAATAGGCAGTGGTTTCCGCTTATTCGGCCTGGCATCTTCCACATACAAAAAAGCATTCCTCTCTAAACCGATGTTGACGAAAGCCGCCTGCATCCCTGGCAGCACATTGGCTACCTTTCCTTTATAAATATTCCCAGCTAAACGCCTTTGAAAGGAACGATCCAGGTAAACTTCTACCAACTTGCGGTTTTCCAACACAGCAACCTTTGTTTCCTCTTTTGTTACATGAATATATATTTCTTTCTGCATTTCCCCTCAACCTTCAATTAAATTCTTCTCTCTCTCCCAACGGATTGATTAAACACCTCTTTTCAATGCGGTAAAGCCCTGTACGAGTAACCTGGGAAAGCTGCAGAGGTGTGATACCGGATTTCCCAATATAATCTAGCAGTCCCGGCACAGGAACCTCCCCTTGACCCACTTTCATCAAAAAACACAACAAAACCCGCCCCTCCTCATAATCAATATCACTTTTTATAATAGCTGCTGATACATTAAAGACCTTCCCATCACTGGGTCTCTCGTAATACCAGGCTTCTTCACCCTTTATATGGTGAAACAGTTGATCTGAGTCAGTTTTATAATCATCCAGGGGAACCTCTACCAGGTAGCGCGCACAGTTGATCAACTTACCCAGTCCTGCATCCCCAGGTGGAACCAGTGCCAGACGGTGTGCCCGGATACCTGGTGGCAGCTGGCAGTTAAGAGCTTCAAGATAATCCTCAAAAGTTTTAATATCATCGTCCAACTCCAGATCCATATACTCCTTCAATCCCGCCACACCCACTCCCAAAGGGGGTCCAAAAGAAAATTTCGGGCGGGGATTATACCCCCTGGTGTAAGTAAGCGGAAAAGATGCACGCCGCAGAGCTCGCTGCAGTGTTGTCATCAGCTCCCGGTGAGAAAGAAAACGTGCTCTATCAATTTTAGCATATTCAAGACGGTACCTGGGCATCCCTATTCCTCCTCTTCACCAGATGGGTGGCTACCCCCAGTGCTGTACAAACT
>JBASML010000023.1:0-2084 GCA_049656845.1 Syntrophaceticus sp. | reverse complement strand
ATACCTGTGGGTATCTGCTGCCGCGCAGACAGATCTTTTGGAGTGCCGGTGAGTATGGGACGCAGGGGAAAAACCCTGGTGCCTCCCTCTCTAATTTGAAAACTGTGCCTCCCGGAAAGATGAGATTGGCCACGACTCTTAATCACCTCTACTGTCCGCTGGCGTGAAAGCCCCTCCCGGGACTCGTAATGGAGTTTCACCACTACATCAACCAAAAACTCCTCGAAGGAATGAAAATCCTCATTTACCGCCTCTAGTTCCTTGATCAGAAATGAGGTTAAGCCCAAGCGGCGCAGTCCATTGCAAAAAGAATAAACAGCCTGCCTGAGCTTAAGAGGGTGATGAATCACCTGTCGAAAATGGGAAACGCTGTCTACAAGCACCCGTTTTGCCCCTATAGAACGCACAGCTTCCTCTAAAAAATTTGACTCCGGTGTCAGCACCACCTCCGGCGAAGTACAGATAATACGCAGCTTATTCTCTTTCTCTAATGCTTCAAGATCCCATCCCAAACTGCGGGCATCCCGGTATAGAGATTCCGGGAATTGCTCAAAGGTCAAAATTAGCCCAGCATCCCCGTATTCCCTGATCCCACGGTAGACAAACTCCACACCAAAGGTTGTTTTTCCCGCCCCGGGTATGCCTTCTACAAGTACGGTATTACCTGCAATGATTCCTCCCTTAAAATAGATCATCAAAGCCATCAATCCCAGTGCAAATTTTCGTCACAAGCACCCGAACACCCCCTCCCTATGTTCGAAAACATCTAACATAATAATACTGAAGTAGCATTATTCGACACCTGTCCAACATATTCCTTCCTGATAAGGAAGATAATTATAATCGCTGGAACGATCAGGGGGGGGAAAGGGGCGGGGTGGTCCCTATTTTATTCGTGCCTTAAATGGTGAATATCGATCTCCAGGTAAAATTCAGGCAAACCATTTTCCTGTACAGGAACTGACAGTACTGTTTTCTCCTCTTGCAGCCCTAAAGGGATAATCAAAGCCTCCAAAAACTGTTTAGTAACCGGGCGAGAGGGATGGGCAAAAAGCAGGTTCCCTCCTGGTGCGAGGTTGCACTCCAGAATCTCGGCGACATAAGGGTTTAAATTTGGGTTATAGAGCACATCAGAGCCGATAATCCAGCTATACTTCTGTTCTAACTCAAAATGGCGCCAGTCCGCCAGCAGGTACTCAGCTTCTTCAATGCTGTTGCGAGCAGCGTTCCTGGCAATAATCTCGAGAGATTCCTCTATGTAATCCGTAAAGGTAACCCTTCCATCTTTAAAGGCAGCCACCAGCCCTGGAAGACCCAGCCCAGCACCCAGTTCCAGAACTGTTTCACCCTGAAAATCGATGTTTTCCCAAATATATTGAGCCAAACCCCGGGCAGCAGGCCATAATTCTGCCCAGTACGGGATCTGATCATCATCCTCCGGGTCGGTTACCAGTTCCTCAACATTGGCGACAACCTCCAAATAAAGATCTAAACCCGGTAAATGAAACTCCAGTTCTCTCGTTGTAATCATTGGACCTCCCCCATATTGGTGGTTAGTCGTTGGAAAAATTATATCGTCTAAAAAGCAGGTCGCAAGAACTTACGCTGATCCGCAGTAGTTCCCATGACACTCAGACCTCCGACTTCCGGTCTCCGTACCACAAAAGCCGGCATTCACCTAGAAATTAGGAGCTGGCACGACTAGCCTGAGGGTCTTCTTTTTCTGACGCTGTCAGGGATGTGCGTAGTTCTAGCCCGTCATCCTCTTCAGATAGACACTTTATCTCTGCACCCAGTGAGCTGAATTTGCCCACAACTCTTTCGTATCCACGAGTGAGCAATTCTGCACAACTGATTTCAGTTTCACCCTGGGCAGCAAGGCCGGCTAGGAGCAGGGAAGCTCCTGCACGTAGATCCGAGGCCTTAACCTGTGCACCTGAGAGCCCCTGAACACCTTCAATAACGGCAGTGTGACTCTTTACCTGTATCTTTGCTCCCATTCGTTTCAGCTCATCAGCTGCCTGAAAACGGTTTTCAAAAACATTTTCTACAATCAGGCTTGTCCCCTCAGCCAGGGCAAGCAG
>JBASML010000022.1:0-1826 GCA_049656845.1 Syntrophaceticus sp. | reverse complement strand
GGAAAGAGCATCCTGTTGACAACCCACTACCTAGAGGAAGCAGAACACCTCTGCGACAGGATTTTGATCATCAAAAAGGGGAGAGTGGTTGCCGAAGGGAAGCCGGGTGATCTGCGCCAATATGTTGATGTAGCCAGGCTTTTAACCGTGGATCTCAAACATTCCCCTACTCCTGAGGACCGAGAATGGTTATGTGCTCTTCCCGGTGTCCGGGACTGCCATGTGCGCGGAACAACAGTAGAGGTTGCCTTTGACGACCAACCGCAGCTGGCGGGTGAACTGGTGCAAAGGGTCTGTCAGAGGCTCGAACCCTCGAACATCTCCTTGAGAGAAGCATCACTGGAGGAAGTATTTTTAGAAGTAACCGGGAGGGGTGAGTAAGGTTGCGCAGGTCTATTCGTTCCATCGGCGTTACTTGTGAGTATGTGCTTTACGATTACCTGATTCACCTGCCCTATTTTACAGTGCGCACCCTGCTTTCCCCCGCCCTTTATCTTTTTGGTTTCGGCCTGGGGGTGGGGGCGCTTACCAAGTCCGGAGGGCTTGCCTATTTTGAGTACATTTTCCCGGGGGTTTTGATGATTTCAGTGATGCAGGCAAGCTACACCCACTTCAGCACCGAGGTCTGGATCTCACGGCAGGTGGACAAGTACCTGGAACTGCTGATGATGGTGGCCCCCATTTACCCCCTGGAAGCGGTGGCTGGCTATCTCATAGCCAGCATCCTGATCTCACTTTTTGCTGCGGGCTGCTTTGTGGTGCTTGCTATTCTTATCGTACCCGGCCTGACCGTGGCACTGTGGTGGTTGATCGGCTTCAGTGCAGGTCTGGGTGTCTTTTTTGCTGCCTTGGGGATTATCAGCGGTGTGTCCCATGTTGATCCCCACATGTTCAGCACTACCAACACCTTGATTCTGCTGCCGCTTTCCTTCCTGTGCGGTGTGTTCTTCCCACTAGATGTTTTTCCTCAGGCGATCCGCTATATACTCGAACTCATCCCCCTAACCCAGGCTGTGGAAGGTTTACGGAGCAGTACCCCTCTCCTGAACTTACTCTATGTTTGGGCTCTGGCAGTGATAACGGCGGTAATCGCAGCTAAGGTTTTTAAGCGTAAAATAGTGTCGTAATGTTAGAAGAGGTTTCATAACGGGTACTGAAAATATTTTGGGTGAAATAAAATGGGATGATTAACATAAGGCACTATTAAGGGGGGGCAACAAATTTTAATAAGAAAAAGAATATTTTACATTGAAGGAATTATTAACTTATTGTAGAATTAATATTACATAATTAACAATAATGTAACTATCCGGCAAGAATTATCCGGACAACATGACCACGAAGGTCACTGTCTTGCAGCAGCAAGGGCAGTAATTTATCGTGGTTTTTTATTTGGGGGTGAAAGAGGGGAGTACCGTATTTGTTAAACAGAACCTATGATTAAAATAAAGTTTTAGATTAAGGAGGGCATTTAGATGCGTCGCTTAACCAAATATCTATTATCAATAATTCTCATTATAGCTTTTATGTTTTCGGTAGTCGGCTGTGGAGAAAAACCGGCGTCAAAAGAGAGCGAAGCGAAAGAAGAGCTGGTTATTGCATTGGACAAATATGGAACAACACCTAATCCACCTGATGGGATAGGGGTACATAATGTGACTATGGTTTATGAACCACTCATTTTTCTAAATAAAAAGTTTGAACTGCAACCCGGTTTAATTACTTCTTGGGAGCGCATAGATGATTTAACATGGAAGTTTAAACTGCGCAAAGGAGTTAAATTTCATAATGGTAAAGAATTCGATGCAGAATCAGCGAAGCTGTCC
>JBASML010000021.1:0-9578 GCA_049656845.1 Syntrophaceticus sp. | reverse complement strand
CTGAGTGCTATATACACCGCAATCGCCATAGGGGGTCTTGTTCTTTTCGTTCTGAGTGCTGCCGGGTTATTCAATTATCTAAAAAAGCTTTTTACAGCACCGGTTATAGCAACTATTCTTATACTGGTTGCTTTTACCCTTACCCCCATGATTTTGAATCTGATCACATCCTCCACAGAACCAGGACTTGCTCTGCCAAATCTGGTTTTCGCACTTGTTTTTGTGCTCTCTATATTTGCGGTGAGCAGGCATGTTAGCGGATTCTGGCAGTCTACACTGATTATGTGGGCGTTGATTGTAGGTACTGTCGTTTATATTTTGCTCTTCCCGCAAGGTTTTGAAGTGGTAAAGGGAGCTAATACCGGCATTATTGCCGGCTTTTTTCAAAATATGAACTTCAAGTTGAGCTTCGAACCGGGAGTAATTATCTCTTTTCTCGTTTGTTTTTTAGCCTTATCGATCAATGATTTAGGTTCGATCTACTCTGTGGGTGGTTTGTTGAAACCTGATCAGATGCCAAAACGTGTTACTAGAGGCCTATCACTGACCGGTATACTCAATTTTCTATCAGGGTTATTTGGTGTCATCGGTCCCGTCAATTTTTCCCTGAGCCCTGGGGTGATAGCATCTACAGGGTGTGCTTCCAGGTTTACTCTCATACCTGCAGGTGTAATATTGCTGGGTATGTCATTTATGCCGCCGGTAATAGCCTTTATGGGAGGTATTCCCCAGGTAGTAGTTGGCAGTATTCTTTTATACATCATGTGTTCACAGCTTGCGGCGGGACTAATCATGGCCACAGATTCAGAAGAGGGATTTAATTTTGAAAAAGGCCTGGTGATGGGGCTCCCCTTAATGCTGAGCATTGTCATCTCTTTCCTGCCAGATGGTATTGTAAGCACATTCCCTGTTGTTTTAAGGCCCATTCTCGGAAATGGGTTTGTGGTGGGTGTTTTAGCGGTTTTAATTATGGAGCATCTGATTTTCAGGGAAAAAGCCGGATCGCACCAGGAGTAGTAACACCAGGAGCAATAAAGCAGTAATAGAAATGTCAAAAAAAAATACTTGACACGATTCATAAATCAGTATATCATAATATATGAATATAGATAACCGTTTCAAATTGAGGTGAAACAAGGTGTCACAGTTAGAAACATTTACGACGAACCCTAAGCTGTTTAAGGAAAAAGCAGAACTCTTGAAAATCCTGGCACACCCGGTGCGGCTCTGTATCGTCAGGGGTTTGATGGCCCAGGATGAGTGCAATGTTTCTTATATACAAAACTGTTTGGATATGCCGCAGTCGACCATATCACAACACCTGGCCAAATTGCGTAGTGCGGGTATCATCGAAGGAAGGCGCTGTGGATTGGAAGTTTATTATAGTGTGATTAATGAGGATGCCAAAAAAATCGTGCGGTTATTATTTAGTTAAATGGCTTTCCGGCCTAGAAGTTCATTATTATTTACTAAGGATATCGCTATATCAATATATATTAATTAAAGGAGGTTATCATGGAGAAGAAGATAGTTATCATTGGTGGAGTAGCAGGTGGAGCAAGTGCAGCTGCCAGACTCCGGCGGTTAGATGAACATGCGGAAATCATTATGTTCGAAAAGGGAGAGCATATCTCCTATGCTAACTGTGGTTTGCCTTATTATCTTGGAAACGTGATCACTGACCGGGAAAAACTTTTGCTGCAGACACCGCAGGCAATGAAAGATGTTTTTAATATTGATGTACGCATCAACAGTGTAGTAACTCAGATTTTCCCGCATCAAAAGGAGATTGAGGTACAGGAAAAGAGTGGTCGGGTATACCGTGAATCCTATGATTATTTAATCCTTTCACCGGGTGCTTCACCAATACGTCCACCGATCCCGGGAATTGATGCAGCCAATGTTTTTACTGTACGGAGTATTCCCGATGTGGATGTCCTGAAAGGTTTTATTGAGAACCAGCAGACAAAAAATGCTGTAGTGGTCGGTGGCGGTTTCATCGGCCTGGAAATGGCTGAAAATCTTCACCAGTTGGGCATCAACACAACAATCATCGAAACTACTGACCAGGTGCTTGCACCCCTTGACTACGAAATGGCTGCCATCTTGCATCAGCACCTCCGCGAGTCCGGGGTTGATTTGGTTCTCAAAGATGGGGTCAGCTCTTTTGTACAGGAAGATGGTTCAGTGGCTAAGTTGAAGCTTGAAAGCGGTAGGGAGATCCCAACTGACATGGTAATCATGGCTGTTGGAGTTAGACCAGAGGTTGATCTTGCCAAAAGAGCAGGCCTAGCCGTTGGTGAGAGGGGAGGTATTATGGTCAATGAGGAGATGCGGACCAGTGATCCTCATATTTTTGCCATAGGTGATGCTGTTGAAGTAAAGGATCTTGTAACCGGTACTTGGACCCATATCCCGCTAGCTGGTCCGGCCAACAAGCAGGGAAGGATTGTTGCTGATGTTATTACCGGAAGGAAAGCAGTTTACAGTGGTACCCAAGGTACTGCAATAGCCAAGGTATTTGAACTGGTAGTAGCCTCCACCGGAGCCAACGAAAAAACCTTAAAAAAGATGGGGATTCCCTATGAGGTTTCCTTTACCCACCCAGGGGCATATGCGAGTTATTATCCGGGGTCAACAACAATGCATATTAAATTGATCTTTGATCCCAAAAACGGAACGATATTAGGTGCTCAAATTATCGGGAGTCACGGGGTTGATAAGCGGATCGATGTCCTGGCAGCTGCACTTAGAAGGAGAGAGACAGTTTTTGATCTACAAGAGTTGGAACTGGCTTATGCTCCGCCTTTTTCTTCAGCTAAAGATCCTGTCAACCTGGCGGGATATGTAGCAGGGAATATCATTAATGGTGATATGTCTGTTATCCATTGGCATGAAATCGATCAACTGGACAGAGAATCTACTTTAATTATTGATGTTCGGACAGAAGCAGAATATGGAGTTGGCCATCTGCCTGGAGCAGTAAATATACCTGTGGAAAAAATCCGGGAGCGGCTGCCAGAGCTGCCCAATGATAAGGAGATTATTCTTTACTGTCGTGTGGGTTTTAGGGGTTATCTGGCTTATCGTATCCTTGTACAGAACGGTTTTAGTAGAGTAAGGAATTTAAGTGGTGGGTGGTTAACTTACAAACCGGTGATTGATGAGAAAAAATTGGCGATATCAGGGCAGGTTAATGATGAAAAAACGGCAGGATGTGAAGTAATTGTTACTGAAACATCTGCTACTGCAAAGCCGGATAACGAAACACCGGTTAACAGAGTAAAAATAGATGCCTGCGGTCTGCAGTGCCCAGGCCCCATCGTACAGGTCTTTGAGATGATGAAGAAACTAAAAAACGGGGATCTTCTTGAGGTTTCAGCAACAGATCCAGGTTTTGCAAGTGACATTAAGTCTTGGTGTGAAAACACCGGTAACCAACTGCTGAAAGTAGAAAAGAAAGGTGACATAATAGAAACATTGATCAGAAAAGGGCAGGCTGGAAAACCTGTCCAAGAGGAAGAGGTTTTCCAACAACCTTTACATGGTAAGGATCAAAACACCTTTGTCGTGTTTAGCGGGGACCTGGATAAAGCCATCGCTGCCTTTATTATCGCAACTGGTTCAGCATCCATGGGAAAAAAGGTGACTATGTTCTTCACTTTCTGGGGGCTGAATATACTTCGCCAGAGCCATGGTGTACCTGTAAAGAAAAACTTCGTAGAGCGGATGTTTGGCTGGATGATGCCCCGGGGTAGCACCAAACTGCCGCTCTCTAAGATGAACATGATGGGGATAGGGCCGCGTATGATTCGCGGGATTATGAAACAGAAAAATGTTGCTTCTCTAGAGGAGTTGATCGCTCAAGCTAAGCATTTGAATGTACAGTTGGTGGCGTGCAATATGACCATGGACATTATGGGTATCAAAAAGGAAGAGTTAATTGATGGAGTGGAAATTGGTGGAGTAGCAACATTTTTAAATGCTGCAGATAAGTCGGGAACAACATTATTTATCTAGCCAAGTTAACCATTTTAATGATAGTAGAACCTATGATCTTTAAAATAATAAACAAGGAGTGATTTTTATGCCGATGTATGAATACCAGTGCCAAAAATGTGGGAAGAAATTTTCGGTTATTGTCAATTGGTTGAAGAGGAACAAGGTGGACTGTCCACAGTGCGGCAGTGAAAAGGTCAAACAGATGCCATCAACATTTGCTGTTAATGTTCCTGGATGTGGCGATACCAGGAAACGTCCCTTCGGCTGAGGGTTCTAAGTAGGGGCAGTTGCCCCTATGTTATGCAGGCATGGGAGCAGTATGTTCTTATGCCTGCATTGTAGTGGTTGGTAGTTAGTTGTTGAGCAAGCCGCGGTTACCTTGATACCGGTTCAGGTTTAGATGACCAAAAATATTGAATATCTTTATCATAACATCCGGTATTGACAAAAAATGAGCCCGCCTATTTTTGACGGGCTTTTTTTATTTACTGTTCCTGCTGTTCGAAAACCTTGTACTGTGGTTCCTGTTCTTCCAGGTAATTCACTCGACCCTGAATTCCGTTTTTTATATCTTCCAGCTGTTTGGAATAGTCCGAAAACATCTTCTGGGCATTTTTGTCCTGCGTATCCATGGCAAAGGTTTTTAAATCTGCTGTGGCACTTTCTAGTGAAGCTAATACTTGGTTTAATTTTACTCCGATTGTCACATCTATTCCTCCTATAAAAATATTATGGTTATATTCTGTGCTCTTAATCCAAGTTTATTCTGGATAAATAAGGTTTTAAAACAAAATGATGTTAACTGACAGTACAAAGTATGCCATATGTTATGTGTCAGGCTGCAATAATTAATTACTCACACAAATTATTATCTCTGCTGTATTCGAGCAACATACCATCCTCCCCAAATTGCCTTTAATTAAAAAAGGAAGTTGCTCTATACATTGCGAATAAATGTTAAGGGAGGTGACAGCAGCGGCGTAATATCGCTGTAATAATATGCCAGTTTGGAAATTCCGCAATACAAACATTATTTATCCTACTTATAATCTCCTGGACAGTGTTCTCGCAGCCAGGGGTTTGAGTTTTAGTGATCTATCAAGTAATACCCGAACGCCTTCTCCCTTTCAAATTCCCGGTATGGAGCAGGTAGCACGCAGGATCGCCCAGGCGGTTGCCCATAAAGAGAAGGTACTCATTTTTGGTGACTATGATTGTGATGGAATCTGCAGCACATTGATTATGACCCGGTTCCTGGAATGCTGTGGAGCACTTGTTGACTTCCACCTGCCTTCACGCCAGGATGAGGGTTATGGCATTTGTTCCGCTCATGTAGAGAGAGCAGTAAATGAAGGCTTTGACCTGATTGTCACTGTGGACAATGGCATTACTGCATTTGAGGCGGTAGAAACAGCACAAGGTTTAGGAATTGATTTGGTTGTCACAGATCACCATGAGCCTCAGGATAAGATACCGAATGCACCTATTGCTAACCCAAAACTAATTGGGTCCAGCTGTTACCGTGAGTATTCTGGTGCTGGTGTCGCTTACCTAACCTGTTGTGCTGTTGCCCAGCTGCTCGGCCGCCCTGAGCCAGAAGATTTTTTAGATCTAGTTTCACTTGCTACTGTGGTTGATGTCTGCCCATTGACAGGAGATAATTTCGTTCTGGCGAGGAAAGGCCTCTTACAGATGCGAAACAGCTTGCGCCCGGGACTGAAAGCCTTATTTAATGGTAATCAGTATCAGATTACCGGACGGACCATGGGCTGGATTCTGGGGCCGCATATCAATGCCGCCGGGAGGTTTGGTGATCCTCTCCTTGCATATAACCTGCTTTCCGCAAAGACACCAGAGGAAGCAGAACCGTTTGCTGATGATTTAAAAAAAATTAATACAGAGCGCAAAAATGTGGTGGAAGTAATTAAGCGAGAATGTCTTTCCTTGTATGATGGCTCCTCTTTTCCCCTTTTGGCATCACCGGACTGGCCTGAAGGGGTCGTTGGTATCGCTGCCGGGCGACTTGTGGATGCGGTGTCCCGGCCGGCAGCGGTAGGTGCTGTTTGTGGGGAGGAAGTACGGTTTTCTGCAAGGTCTTTAGGGGAATTTGACCTGGTAGAGGCCCTGGCTGAGTGCCAATCCCAAACCGGGGCTTTGTTTCGATTTGGTGGGCATAAGTTAGCAGCGGGTTTTTCACTTCATAAAAGAAATATTCCTCAGGTAAAAGTTTTTTTGAATAAATATGCTCAACAGCGTTTGCAACCAGAAGATCAAGTGCAGTGGATCCAGGTTGATGTTGGCCTTGCAGCTGTACCATCGCCTAGTGAAGTAGCTGCTTTAGATTATCTGGAACCGCACGGAAAGGATAACCCTGAACCAGCCTTTTATATCAAGGACCGGGCAGTTGATGTAAAAAGTGGCCATGGATGGACCCTGGTGAGGCTCAATTCAGGTTTGAAGTTCTTTACTTCACAGTCTGTAAAGGCCGGTGAGGGAATTCACGCGGTTCTTTCTCTTACTGTTAATGAGTACAAGGGATTCCAGGAGTGCCTGGGTCATGCTGTAGATGTGAGGCCCTTTCTTTGTACCAGGAATGATCTGCTGCGGCAATATTTTTCCTGGAGACAGGGGGAGGAGATCAAGGAGTGGGCGGAGCTGGTTTTTCAAGAACTTGGTTTTGATCGTGAAGGAGAAAACCCTAAGACGAGTCTTTTCTTAAGCCCCACTTTTTTGAACTATGGTGTTGTCAAGGAAGGGAGGAAAAGATAAGTGAACCTTCTTCTGTCATCGCTGGCCAAGGCATGCAAGAAATATCCACTTCAAGAAAAATGCCTTATTGTTCCTGGCTACCAGGCAGGAAGTGTTCTATGTAAAAGTCTGAATTGCTCTGGGGTGAATTGGGTTAACCTGCGCTTGGAAACTCCCACAGGTCTTGCCCTGCGGTTCGCAGGGGAACATCTGGCCAGCCACCAGATCTCAATGCTTTCCAGTAATCTTTCCTTAATCGTAGTGGAAGAGATACTGCATAAGCTGCATGAGGGGGGAAAACTCCGCTATTTCGCCGGGCAGAATATCACACAGGGCCTGGCAGCGGCCTTGTCCTCAGCAATTTATGAGTTGAGGATGTGCGAAATCAGCAGTGATGCCCTTCTGGAGGAGCATTTTATTTGCCAGGAAAAAGGCCAGGATATGAAATTGCTGTTACAAGAGTATGAAGGCTATCTTTCAGAGCACCGCTGTTTGGATCACCCGGGGCTGCTACAGCTGGCTTTGACCCTGGTGTCCGATTATCTGTCTGAAGATGTTGAAGATAACCAGCCCCTCTACCTGGTGCCCTCTTTTTATCAATGGAAACCCCTGGAGAATAAATTGATCGAAAAACTTACCAGGGACCGTTTGCTCTTCTTGCCTCTGGAAACAACAGCAGGGGAAGAGGGACTACCTGTGAATACAGATGTTGAGCTCCTGAGTTGGCTGCATATGCCGGATCTGGCTCCACCACCTGTTAGGGATGATTCTGTGGGCTTTTTTCACGCTTACGGCATCACCAACGAACTCCGGCATGTTTTGCGGCTGGTACAGGATAAGAAAATACCTCTGGATCAGGTGAGTGTGGCCTACACAAAGGATGAGTATATACCGGCGCTTTTCTCTTTATCCCGTATGATGGGGTTTGGTTTAACTGTTTTTGAAGGCATACCGGTTGCTCTCACCGGTCCTGGTAAAGTTCTGCAGGGGATTAACAACTGGATCACCAGTGACTTTTCAGTCGATATATTGATCAATCTGTGTACAAGCGGGGATGTGGTACTCCAGCCCGAACAAAGTGAGGAAATCCCTTCTCTGGAAGCGGTCCGTCTGCTGAAAACTTCAGGGATCGGATGGGGCAGAGAGCGCTATCTGCTGGAAAAACAGGCCAGGCATCACCGGGAGAACAAAATTGCTGACAGACTTTCTTCTTTGATACAGTCTCTATTTGAGCGAATCCCACTAGAAAATGAAGAGGGAAAAGTGTATTTTCGTGATTTCTGCATTGGTCTTGCAGAGATACTGCAGATTTTATCCAAGGTTAAAGACGAACTGGACAGTGCAGCATTGTCAACCATTACCTCCTCTCTAAAAGAGATCGCAGCCTTTTCTAAACTTGAATTAAGTTTAGAAGAAGCAGTGGAAAAGACAGCTGATATACTGAAGAGCCTGCGGGTGGGGCAATCTGGCCCAAAACCAGGACAAATGCATCTTACAAGCTACTGCAATTTGATCTGGTCGGGGCGTCCCTACACCTTTTTCGTTGGCCTGGATGCAGATACCTTTCCCGGTGCTTTCCGTCAGGACCCGGTGCTTCTGGACTCAGAACGACAAAGGATCAACGCGGATCTGTCTCTAGGTGCGGAAAAATTGGAGAAAAAACAGTTTCTAATGGCTACTACATTGGCATCCCGAAGAGGAAAAGTGGTTTTGAGTTTCCCCTCATATGATGTTGTGGAGAACCAGGACGCTTATCCGGCCTCGATTCTTTTGCAGGTGTACCGGCTGCTGCAGGGAGATGCAGGTCTTGATTATTCAGATCTTATAAAATTTTTGGGACATCCTGTTGGCTACTGCAGTCAGCAGGATGACAACCCACTTGATGAAGTGGAATGGTGGATCTATCAAAACCTTGCCGGAAACCTGCAGGATGCCAAAGTTGTAGGAAAATGCTACGAAGGTACTGCGCGAAAGTATAGTTCTATCATGGCCAGGCAGAAAGATGTGCCAACAGAATATGACGGGGCTCTGACGACCTACAGCAGCACCGCACCCTGGGGCGGGGAGATCATCTCCTGCAGCCAGGTCGAGTATCTGGCCAGCTGTCCTTTTGCCTATTTTCTCAGATATGTGCTAGGAGTCTACCCTACGGATGAAATATCTTATGACCCCACCAGATGGCTTGATCACTTAGAGCGCGGCAGTCTTCTGCACGACATCTTCTGCGGCTTTATGCGCAAGATAACTGCTGCCGGGGAAGTGGTAGACCCGGTAAAACATAAAAAAATTCTCTTTGAGATAGCCGATGAACTTATTGAACAGTATAAGGAAAAGATTCCACCACCAAATGAGCTTGTTTTGCAAAGTGAAATCGACGAGATACACGAGTGTTGTGAGGTCTTTCTGGCAACAGAAGCGCGCAGGAAGTCCATTCCCTGTTATTTTGAAGTCCCCTTTGGTTTGGGACAAGAAGAAGTGGAAAAAGCGGGCTGTGGACTGGCAGATCCGGTTTGCCTGGAGCTGGGTCAGGGTCGAATCCTTGCTTTCCGCGGCAGGATCGATAGGATCGACCAGCTGCAAGGGGGGGGCTACTGCGTCTGGGATTATAAAACCGGAAGTGCCGCAGGTTATGGTGAGCAGCTGTTCTTCAATAAGGGGCAGCAAGTACAGCATGCTTTGTATGCCATTGCTGCAGAGGAGATCCTGAGGCAGATATTCCCTGATAAATCTGCAAAAGTCCGGTTTGCGGGCTATATTTTCCCCAGCAGAAAAGGGGAGGGTAGGGAGGTATCCCGACCTGCAGAGAACAGAGAGCTGCTGGTGAGTTT
>JBASML010000020.1:0-1728 GCA_049656845.1 Syntrophaceticus sp. | reverse complement strand
GGTAGCTAGCCAGCGCTGTCGAAAATGTAATTCTTAGATTTATACAAACAAGGGGTGTCCCAAAGATGCAAATATTAGTCACAGGTGGTGCCGGATATATAGGTTCGCACACCTGTGTTGCCTTGCTGGAAGCAGGGCATATAGTGACCGTTGTTGACAATCTTTGCAACAGTAAGATTCAGACTATAGATAAAATAAAACAAATAACGAAGAAAGATCTTACATTCTATCAGAAAGATGTGACAGATATTGAAGCAGTAGATACCATCTTCTCTAACCACTCTTTTGATGGAGTCATTCATTTTGCCGGTTTTAAAGCTGTGGGTGAGTCTGTTGAGTTCCCTTTAAAATATTATTACAACAACACTGTCAGCACCATGGTGTTGGCTAAATACTGCCTGAAGTACGGAGTGAAACAATTTGTTTTTAGTTCATCGGCTACAGTGTATGGAGAGAATGAAGTTCCCTTTGTGGAGACGATGAGGCTCCTTCCTACTACTAACCCTTATGGTGAAACCAAAGTGATCAGCGAACGGATTTTAACCGATATTGCTAAAGCAAACCCAGACTTTTCGGTATCGCTTCTTAGGTATTTCAACCCAGTGGGAGCCCATGAGAGCGGATTAATTGGCGAAGATCCCCGCGGTATTCCCAATAATCTAATGCCTTTTATAACTCAAGTTGCCAAAGGGAAACTTGAAAAGTTACGAATCTTTGGCAATGACTATCCAACTGCAGATGGCACCGGGGTAAGGGACTATATTCATGTGGTGGACCTTGCGGAAGGGCATGTTGCTGCTCTTGAGAACTTAACGGCAGGTGTGCATATCTATAATCTGGGGACAGGCCGGGGGACTTCGGTGCTGGAATTAGTGAAAGCCTTCCAGGAAGTCAATGGTGTCAAAGTTCCTTATGAAATTGTGGATAGAAGACCTGGTGACATCGCCGAGTGTTATGCCGATGCTAGTAAGGCAAAGGCAGAACTTGGTTGGACAGCTAAGCGTGGTATAAGAGAAATGTGCCGGGATGCTTGGGTGAGCGCGGTCAGGCTGGAGTAATTTACTTGCCTGCCAAGGCCCTGCCGGCCTGTTGTGAGACGCGGGGACGTTTCTCGTGTCTTACTCTCAAATTTGCCTTTTACGATAGGCAGATGTACTGCAACCCCCGTGATGGTCCTATCGGCATCAGATAAAATCATAAGAAGGAACCCGCCATAACTTAGAGAATATGTAAGGAATGAGAAAAAGGGGGTTTTTTATGGAGACGATTCTTAGCGTGAAGGACCTGACCAAAAGTTTTGGGCAAAAGAAAGCTGTTGACGGGATTAGTTTGAGTGTAAGCCGGGGCGAGGTTATGGGGCTGCTTGGCCCGAATGGGGCTGGCAAGACTACGGCCATTCGCATGATCATGGGTATTCTGACTCCTGATGCAGGCGAGATCAGCTTTAATTTTAGTGGGCGCCCTCAGCCGCTCGATAAAAGCAAGATTGGCTACCTGCCTGAAGAGAGGGGCCTCTATGATGATGTCAGGGTTATTGACAATCTGCTTTACCTGGCTGGCTTGAAGGGGAGGTCTGCGGGTGAGATGCAGCAGGATGCGCGGCAGTGGCTGGAGCGGCTTGGCCTGGGCGCCTATGCCGACCAGAAACTGGAGAAGCTCTCCAAGGGGATGCAGCAGAAGGTTCAATTTATCGCCGCAATCTTGCACCGCCCGGAGCTGGTCCTCTTT
>JBASML010000019.1:0-3471 GCA_049656845.1 Syntrophaceticus sp. | reverse complement strand
TCACTAAAGTGCCTCTTTCCATTATGATATTAAAAGTGGACAAAGGTACTGTAACTCGGCTTGAGAGATACAGCAGTTTAACTTGGTGGCACATATTAGCAGAACCAATCCTAGTTAAACACATTTCCTTGCTTAATTACAGCACAACATGTACAAGGAATTCCCTAATAATAATATTTTAGGAGGCGATGTGTTTAATGTCTACCCTCACGAGCCAGGAGCCCTGTAAAACGTTTCAATCCATGACTGACGAAGATATTGTAGAACTGGCAAAAGATGGGCGAGAAGTAGCTCTTGAGCACCTGATCAACAAGTACAAAAATTTTGTGCGGGCGAAGGCACGATCTTATTTTTTAATAGGTGCTGACCGTGAGGATATTATCCAGGAGGGGATGATTGGACTTTATAAGGCAATACGCGATTTTCGCGGAGACAAGCTCTCTTCATTCAGGGCGTTTGCAGAACTGTGCATTACCAGGCAGATTATTACAGCGATCAAGACAGCAACACGACAAAAACATATTCCGTTGAACTCCTATGTTTCTTTGAACAAGCCAATTTATGATGAGGATTCCGACAGGACACTGTTGGATGTGATCTCTGGAACAAAGGTCAGCGATCCCGAGGAGTTAATCATCAGCCAGGAGGAGTTTGACGATATTGAGGATAAGATGCGTGAAATCCTCAGTGCTCTGGAGTGGCAGGTTTTGATGTCCTATCTAGAAGGAAAATCATACCAGGAAATGGCTCTTGAGCTGGGCAGGCACGTCAAATCCATAGATAATGCATTACAGAGAGTAAAACGCAAACTAGAGAGATATTTGGAAAAACGTGAACATTAATACCCCTTGATTTTATTAGAATTCCTCTGTATAATAGTCTTTGTCATAAAAAAACGAGCCGACGTAGCTCAACTGGCAGAGCGGCTGATTTGTAATCAGCAGGTTTAAGGGTTCGAGTCCCTTCGTCGGCTCCATAGTAAGAAATGTGGAGGGATACCCGAGTGGTCAAAGGGAGCAGACTGTAAATCTGCCGGCGCAGCCTTCGAAGGTTCGAATCCTTCTCCCTCCACCATATCGCGGGGTGGAGCAGCGGTAGCTCGTCGGGCTCATAACCCGAAGGTTGCAGGTTCGAATCCTGTCCCCGCAACCATGCCCACATAGCTCAGTAGGTAGAGCGTCGCCTTGGTAAGGCGGAGGTCACCGGTTCAACCCCGGTTGTGGGCTCCAGTGGAAAAGATAGACCCCGCAAGGTTTTGCGGGGTTTTTGATGTACCTAAGGATGAAAGCTACAAAAACATTTTGTTTTTAATGTTTGAAACTTATGGTATCGACTTATTTTTTTCTCCCGAATCTTGCAGCCAACCTGGGAGTGCATCGATAGCCACATTTACAACTTCAGCTAGAGTATTTCCTTCAGAGATGTAGCCGAGTAAATCTGAAAAAATACAGTAGATCAGCTTTCTTTGCAGGAGTAAAAGTAAACAAGTATACTGGGCCAAAAAAGCTTACTACCTAGTTTCGACCCCGGGTCTGATGAGCATGGTGATCGTCCATAATCCTGCTAGGCCGATAATTGTATAGATTACTCTGCTAATGATGCTGGCGCTGCCACCGAAAAGGGATGCTACCAGATCGAATCTGGCTACACCAACCAGCAACCAGTTGATGGCACCTATAATGACTAGGACTAATGATGTTTTGTCAAGTGTAGACATTATTATAGCCTCCTTTTTCTGACTCTTTATAAGATAACCGAAGTTATAAAAAAATATGTATTACAGTTGCCTGGGCGTTAGGGTGTTATTGAGCTGAAAAACCTGTGTGTGACTTTTTCGAAGCGCTTGTCCACAGGTTTATATGATGAAGAACGCCCGCTGAGTGGGCATTTGTATTGACAATAGAGCGGCTGTCCCATGCCTTACCTGTTTCTAAGCCAAGTTTTCCGGGTTCAGCCCTGCTAACTCTGGGAGCACAAAGCGCCCGTCTTTTCTGATCAGAACATCATCAAAGTAGATCTCCCCACCTCCGTACTCTGGAGTTTGAATCAAGACCAGGTCCCAGTGTAGTGCTGATTTATTCCCATTGAAACAGTCATCATAGGCGCTCCCTGGTGTAAAATGTATTGACCCGGAGATCTTCTCATCAAAGAGAGTGTCTTTAATGGGCCTGTTAATGTGGGGATTGACCCCGAACGAAAACTCACCCACATACCTAGCTCCCTCATCGATATCGAACACCTTATTGATCCTTTCGCTGTCATTTGCTGCAGCGCGGATGATCTTCCCGTTTTCAAACTCCAGTGAAATATTTTCATAGGTGAAACCCTGGTGCTGGGATGGGGTGTTGTAGGTGATCTTTCCGTTGACCGAGTCTCGGACCGGGGCGGTGTAGACCTCACCGTCAGGGATGTTGCACTCACCATCACATTTAACAGCAGGGAGGCCCTTGATGGAAAACTCCAGGTCGGTTCCTGGGCCAGTAATCTTTACCTTGTCTGTTTTCTCGATCAGTTCTACCAGGGGGTCCATGGCCTGGGACATCTTAAGATAATCCAGGTTGCAGACGTTAAAGTAATAGTCTTCAAAGGAGTCGGTACTCATGTTGGCCTGTTGGGCCATGGAGGGGCTGGGATAACGCAGTACCACCCATTTTGTGTGTGGTACCCGAATCTTTCCGTGAACCTCGTGCCAGAAGTACTTCTCGTAAATCTCCATCTTTTCCGGGGGCACATCGGAGAGCTCCGCAATATTTTCTCCTGAGCGGATTCCGATATAGGCCTGCATTTCACTCATCACAGCCCCTTCGAATTTAGCTCTTTGTTCCATCTGTTGCTGGTTGGTGTTCATCAAGATGGCTCGTTCAACTGTGGAATTTTTGATCATGACAAAGGGAATTCCTCCAGCCAAATATGCCTCTTTGACCAGCTCTGTGACTAGAGGGAGTTCAAGTCCTATGGCCTCGATAAGGAGCTTTTCTCCTTCTTTGAGCTTACAGGAGTAGTTGACGAGGTTTTTGGCCAGTGTACTGATTCTAGGGTCGATCATGGATACTACCTCCATTTAGAATGAATATTCTACCACCTTTTTATTATAAATCAGCTTACGACCGTGTACCAGGAAAGTCTATCTCTCCCAGTGCTGATGCATCAAAAATCACTGCATTCCTACTCTGCAAAGAACCGGGAGAGGTAATTTGTGGGATAAAACTTTGGCGCAATAGCGTAATTTATGCAGTGCCGGTTTGCAACTGATGCGGCAGACTGTGTGAAAACCATTTTGACCTTTTCCATCCCCCCACTTACGACCAAATTCCGGTTATTTTTAGGGATATGGAGTACAATTTGCCCGCTATTTTAGTAATGCCCCCCCACTTCTGGCCGCTGAACTGACGATTTAAGGAGTTGTCACACAATCTGGCGACTCTGGTACCGATGACCGAGGTGGGATAGGGTATTGAGCTGACCTGGTGA
>JBASML010000018.1:0-1949 GCA_049656845.1 Syntrophaceticus sp. | reverse complement strand
GAGGAGCGATCATCGTCGGAGCTGATTCCCATACTTGTACAGCTGGTGCATATGGGTGTATTGCCATAGCTGTGGGGGCAACAGAATTAGCAGCCACCATGGCCACGGGAGTCATTGATTTAGAAGTTCCTGAGACTTATGAAATTTGTTTGGAAGGGAAAATGAACCCTGGTGTATATGCCAAGGATGTTATTCTGCATTTAATCGGAAAGTTTGGAACCGGAGGATTTACAGATCAGGCTGTGATCTTTTCGGGTAGCGGGGTTGCAGGGATGTCTTGTGAGGAAAAGATGACAATATCTAATATGGGTATCGAAATGGGAGCCATGATTACCTATTTTTCCGACATGGATTCTGTAGGGCCAGTGCGGGAAACCTTCATATTTGATTTAGGTGAGATTTCCCCATCAGTGGCATGCCCCTATTCTCCAGGTAATGTTGTTCCAGTGCAGGAAGTTTTGGACACTAAGATTACCCAGGTCGTCATAGGGAGCTGTACAAATGGCCGAGTAAGTGATATGGATGTTGCCGCTAATGTATTGCGTGGTAAAAAAGTTCATCCCGATGTAACGCTGATCGTTGTGCCTGCCTCGCAAGAGGTTGCCCAGGTAATGGATGATAGGGGGTTGACCAGGGTGTTTCGTAAGGCCGGTGCGATGGTGACAAGCCCTGGGTGCGGCCCCTGTTTTGGGGCTCATTTGGGATTACTTACTGCTGATGATGTGGCTGTTTCCACTACAAACCGCAATTTCCCGGGACGGATGGGTGCCAGGGATGCACGAGTTTATCTGGTTTCTCCCAGAATAGCCGCGGAAAGTGCTGTTGCTGGAAGGATAGTGGCGCCGGGAACAGTGGAATCACTGGGGGAGGGTAATTAAGAGATGAGCAATTGGTGGGAAGTGTGTGGCAAGGTATGGCTTTTTAAAAACAATGTCGACACTGATCAAATTTTGCCTGGATATGCGATGTCTGCCCCTTGTGAAAAATTGAGAGAATATGCTATGGCCGGGAGTGAACAGCCGGAGTTTGCTCAAATGGTCAAATCCGGTGATGTGATTGTGGCTGGTGAAAATTTTGGCTGTGGCTCAAGCAGGGAGCAGGCGCCAGTTGCCTTGAAGGAAACAGGGGTTAGCCTGGTGGTTGCGCGGTCTTTTGCCAGGATATTTCGCAGGAACTGCATCAACATAGGCCTACCTGTATTGACAGCTGATCTCTTACCCTATGTCCGTCAGGGTGATGAAATTAGGGCAGATATTCGTGAGGGCACTATCTATATTGTTAAAACGGGTTCCCTCGTTTATGGAGAAAAATTGTCAGCAAATGTTTTGGAAACCCTTGAATGCGGCGGTCTGATCAATAAGGTGCGCAGGCAGTTGGGTTCAGGTATTTAGGAGGGGAATGCGGTGCAAGAGAAGACAATTCAGATTATTAAGGAAGATTATGACCGTGTACAAGCGTATGCTCGTGTTTTTGGCGTGAGGATGCCTGTATTAGAAAAGGACGGTTCGATAAGCGGACTGCCTGGGCCCTATCCGCGAGAGGTAAATGGTGTTATACGTAGCGGATATCGTATTGCTGAATTGGGGAGACAGGCCAGGGAGACGGGAATCCCGGTTTTAAATCCCATATTGGGGAGAAATAGTGGCGAGGAAACCTTGCGGGAAAGTAATGAAATGTATAAAACGGCTGAACAGTTGGGCATAACGCTCTTTCATTTTGTACATTCTGAGGCAACCCGTCATATTGATCCCCTGGATGGGGAAGAATTAATCATCCAATCCCGAGGAAAGGGCGGCATTACACCTGAAGGGGAGCGCCAGTTTGTGTCCATGGGTGGTGGCTCTGTACACCCGATCAGGATTAATGCCACTGGAGATACCCCACATCTGTCTATTATAAACGCATTGATTGCCGGATTTGATGGTACTGATATTGGGCCTGTCATACAT
>JBASML010000017.1:0-6877 GCA_049656845.1 Syntrophaceticus sp. | reverse complement strand
GAATACAGCATGGGATGTTGTGGAAAGCGGTACTTTTGTGGCATCATATGAAGATTCAAGATGCCGCTACTGCGAATATGCAGTTGTCTGCATTCCGGAATTAGCAGAGTCGCGGGCAAAAACCCTTGTCGGTAACCGTGCTGCTAAACGGCTGGACCCCTGGAGGAGGTTGCAGGAGTATGTCTAGGGTTGTTTTAAAAGATGACGCCGCACGACAGGCGATTACAAGCGATCTTGATACCTGTTTGTTGGTGGAGGCAGGGGCGGGTTCCGGAAAAACCACCAGCCTGGTGCAGCGCATGGTTGCTTTGATCAAAGAGGGCCGCTGTCAGGTGGATACCTTAGCTGCCATCACCTTCACCCGTAAAGCTGCCGCGGAGTTGAAGGGGAGATTTCAGCTTGCCCTGGAGGATGCTTTTGCTGAAGAGAGCGATCCGGAAAAGAGGGAAAGGTTGGATCAGGCTCTTGGAAAACTGGAACGCTGTTTTGTGGGTACTGTTCACTCCTTTTGTGCCACCCTGTTGAGGGAACGCCCTGTGGAGGCGGGAATCGATCCTGATTTTGAAGAACTGGAGGAACTGGATGATGCTGTTTTAAGAAGCAGGGCCTGGGATGACTACCTGTGGCAGATGCAGTTAACAGATCACAAGGCATTGGAAGTTCTGAGCAATATCGGCTGTGACCCCACGGAGCTTAAAGATTTTTACGAAATACTGCTTGATTATCCTGATGTTGACATTGTGCGCGATGCAGTTCCCAAGCCGGACTTTGATGCAATTCGGAGTGAATTATACAGCTTTCTAGACTGGGCGGAGGGGTTTCTGCCGGAGCGGGCGCCGACAAAGGGGTGGGATGGCCTCCAAAAACTGATCAAAAAAGGGCTTCAGCACCGTGAGATTTTCAATTTAGAGGAATCCTTAAACCTTCTAGAGCTCTTGTCTGAACTGGATCGGAAGCCAGGGATAGTCAAGAACCGCTGGGGTGTTTCCGATGATGCCCAGGATGTTCTCGATGCATTTGAAAAATTTAAAGAGAATCACCTCTTGCCTTTTTTGCAGCAGTGGAGGGAATACTGTTACTGTATTTTAGTGGATTTTGTGCTACCTGCCCTTGATTATTACCGAAACCTGAAGGATGAACGATCAAGGCTCAACTTCCAGGACCTCTTATTGAAAGCAGCGTCTTTGCTGAGGGATAACCCTGAGGTGCGCCGCTACTTTCAGGGGAGGTTTACTCACCTTCTGGTTGATGAGTTTCAGGATACTGACCCCATCCAGGCAGAGGTGATGTTCTACCTGACAGGAACAGACCTGACTGAGAGAAACTGGCGCTGCTTGACACCGCGATGCGGTTCTCTCTTTGTGGTGGGTGACCCCAGACAGTCCATTTACCGTTTCCGGCGCGCCGATATTGACACCTACAATGAGGTAAAAAGGCTTCTTGAGGCAAGCGGCGGCCGGGTTCTGACCCTGACGACGAATTTTCGCTCTGTAAAGGCTGTGGGGGAATGGGTTAACTGTGTTTTCCATGATGTCTTTCCCCAAAAAGCCACACCTTTCCAGGCGTCCTTTGCTCCTATGGACACAGTGCGCTCAGATGGGGATGGGTGTGACTCCGGTATTAGAATGATCAGCATTCCCAAGGTTCCCCGCAACAACAGAAGAGAGATCGTTGAAATAGATGCGGGAAAGATCGCCTCTTTCATCTATAGGGCTTTAAATGGTGAACTTAAACTCGCCAGAACACCTGAAGAAAATAAGATGGGTCTTACAGAGACACCACAGCCAGATGATTTTTTGATCCTGCTGCGCTACAAAGCGTTTATGGATGTCTATGCAAGGGCTCTGGAGGAGTTGGGGATTCCCTTTAGGATTGCCGGGGGCAGCGGTTTTTCCGCATCTCAGGAGATAAAAGACTTACTCCATCTTTTTCAATTGCTTCTTGACCCGGAAGACCCCGTTAAGCTCTTGTCAGTACTCAGGGGCGGACTTTTTGCAGTCAGCGATGATTCTTTGTGGAAGTTCAAAGAAGCCGGTGGAGATTTCCATATTAATTCACAAATCCCTGCTGCCCTGGATGCGGATACAGCAAATCTTTTCGATAAGACTTTTCAAAGGCTGCATGTCTACTATGAGTGGGTAAGGACATTGCCGGCAAGTGTGGCTGCAGCCAAAATCATGCAGGACTCGGGGATCATTCCCGCTGTACTGGCGGGTGAGCAGGGTAAAGCACAGGCGTGTTATCTAGTGCAAGGACTGGAATTTCTAGCTGCAGCTGAACGCACGGGGGTTACTTCCTTTGCCGAACTGGTATCCCTTCTGGAAACTTTAATCGATGCTGGTATCGAAGAGGAGATAGATCTATATCCCTGGGATGACCAGACTGTTAGGATTATGAACCTGCACAAAGCCAAGGGTCTGGAAGCCCCTGTGGTCATCCTGGCTAACCCTACCAAGAGTACTGGTTTCGCACCATCAGTGCATATCAGCAGGGCAGGAGAAAAACCCTGTGGATATTTTCTTGTTCAAAAAAGAAAATTTTATAGGAATGAGGTTCTGGGCCAGCCCGTGGATTGGGATGATTTCTCCCAGAAGGAAGAAAAGTACCTGGAGGCCGAAGAAAACCGTCTGCTTTATGTGGCTGCCACCAGGGCAAAAAATTTGCTGGTGGTGAGCACCTACCCAGATAAACCAACAGACAGCCCCTGGCATCTTTTCGATAAAAACCTTACCTCTGCAACAGTATTGGATGATCAGGTAAGCAGTGGTATGATCAGTTGTGAAAAAAAAGTATCTTCCCTAAAACCCAAGGACCTGGAAGAGGCAAGAATTAGATTCTTGAATCATGAGAGCAGCATCAATCTTCCTAGTTACCAGGATGCAGCTGTTACCTCCCTGGTTAAGAGCAGCGGCAGTTATCCCTTGAGGGAGATCACGGGGCGCGGCTTTTCCTGGGGAAGAACGATTCACCGCATACTGGAGTATTGTGCAAAAAAAGACCGGGATAACCTGGATCTGTTCATAGAAAATATTTTAATCGAAGAGGGGCGGGTGCCGGAGGAGAAGGAAGAGGTACTTGATTATGTGAAAGGTATATTGAGCTCCCCCTTCTGGGAAAGGGTGATGCGCAGTAAAAAAAGGTTTATGGAGGTCCCCTTCGGTCAACATCTTCCGGGATCACCTAATGACACTATAGTTTCCGGTGTAATCGACCTGGTTTTTCTTGAGGAAGAAGGATGGGTTATTGTAGACTATAAAACAGACACAGTGAGGGATGATGAGGAACTCAGTAGACTTGTGGATTACTACAGCCCACAGCTCGATTTATACTGCAGTTTTTGGGAAGAGCTAATAGGGGAAGAGGTTATAGAGGCTGGGTTTTATTTTACATCCATATGCAAGTGGGTTCCTAGATAATATGACTAAGGAGGCGCAAAATAACTGTAATGAAAAAGAGAGAACTGATCAGCTTACAGGAAGCAATGCAGCTAGAACGCAGAGAAATAAGTGATATATACAAAAAGTATGCCAATCCAGGGCTGGCAACGATGCTGGGTCTGATTAACTTCAACAAAAAATTTGTAAAAGCCCAGGGGGTTTCGGTCTGGGATGACCAGGGAAATGAATACCTGGATTTTCTAGGAGGGTATGGCGCGCTTAACTTCGGGCACAACCACCCACACATTACAGGTGCGGTGCAACAGGCAGAGGAGTTGCCCAATCTGCTGCAGGCCTCCTTAGGCACACTTTATGCTGCCCTTGCCTATAATTTGGCCCAGATTACCCCAGGAGAGCTTTGTCGAACTTTTTTCGGTAACAGTGGGGCAGAAGCGGTGGAGGGTGCCCTCAAACTAGCCAGAGCCTCTACCCGAAAAACCAGGATTATTCACTGTGAGGGTTCATTCCACGGAAAAACTCTTGGCGCCCTCTCGGTCACAGGAAAGAGTAAATACCAGGATCCCTTTAAACCCCTGGTTCCAGGTTGTGAAGCAGTTCCTTTTGGGGATTTAAATGCCCTGGAAGCAAAATTAAGGAACCGAGATGTAGCTGCTTTTATCATCGAACCCATTCAGGGGGAGGGTGGTGTACATGTACCTGACCCCGGGTATTTGGGAGAGGTGAGGAACCTCTGTACTCGGTATGATACCCTCTTGATATTTGATGAGATTCAAACCGGTTTTGCCCGCACAGGTACTATCTTTGCCTGTCAGTGGGATTCAGTTGTGCCGGATATCATGTGCCTGGGGAAATCGCTTGGTGGGGGTGTGATGCCCATATCTGCTTTTATTACTACAGAGGAAATCTGGGATAGGGCTTTTGGCGGAATAGAAAAGTGTATGTTACACACTTCTACTTTCGGGGGAAATGCCAGAGCCTGTGCAGCCGGGATTGCTGCCATTGAGGTCATGATCAAAGAGGACCTTGCCGAGCAGACCCGGGGTAAAGGTGCTTACCTGCTTCAGGGGTTGCGTGAGCTACAGGAAAAATATCCCACCATGATCAAAGAAGTACGTGGAAGAGGGCTTTTGATTGGCATAGAGTTTAACCAGGTATCTGGCGGTTTCTTGAACAAGATTACCGGGGGAAAGCTCAATAAATTCGCGGAAGAATACCTGGCTGCATTGGTGGCCGGGGAGTTGATGAATAAATATCAGATTATCACCGCGTACACCTTGAACAATCCCAATGTGATCCGGTTTGAGCCTCCTTTAATCGTTTCCCGGGAACAGTTGGATCGGCTGCTGTATGCTATGGAGGACATTTTTAAAAAACACAGCAGCATCTGGAGTTTAGTTTTGGCCAGTGGGAAAAATTTAATTAAGAAATAAGCAGGTATGCGGTGATTTTAATGCATCAGCACTTGGCATAGAAAAGGGTGCTTGATTTATCTATGGATCTGGCTGGTACACTTTTTAACTAAATAAGACAGCCCGACACCTGCTGTAGGGATAAGTGGCAGTATAAATGAAGCAGTGATCGTAACCAGGAAATACAAAGGAATATCGAGGTAGCTGGTGCGCGGCAGGATGGGGTAGAGAGGATAGAGAGGTGTCTGCCAGATCTGGGCGATAAATTCGAAAACCTCGAGGCCAAAAGGCCATAAATCTTCTGTAAGGATGAAAAATCCCGGTATGATTCCCGGCAACTGGCTGAGATAACCTGCTGCCAGTATTGTGAGGGGTGGACTATCTAGTGTACGGGTACGCTGCAGCCCTACTAGAAATAGAACCAGGGTATAACAGAAAGGTGTAACTAAAGAAAAGCGGCCAAGATGGAGCATCATTATTGTGAGAAGAATAAATAAAAGGTGGATTAGGAATAGATTGCCAGCTATTAAGATAAACGCCTGTGTTCCTTGCCGCCGCATTGATTAATGCACCTCTGCTTTATCTAGTACTTGGGTATATGGGCTGTGAACAAAAGCATCGGGAAGAATCCAGTAGGAATTAAAAGGATCCAGATCAATACCCTGTTTCAAATATGCAAACCAGATGAGTTTAGAACAGTACCAAAGTCCATCTTCTTTTTTCGGTGTAAGGATGAAGAAGGGGCCTCCTATCTGGGAGCGGCAGTAGGATACAGCTTCTTTTTTTTGCTGTGGGCTTGCCTTAACCCTCGCTACAGTCGCCCAGTGGTAACGTAGATAAGCTGTAGAAGGCTCAAGACGGACACCGGTGCTTGTATACATGGTTACTACCTGATTATTACCAACATACATACCGGCATGAGTATAATGCCCATAAGAACCCCCGGGGTTACCTCCTAGAAGGATATCCCCAGGTTCAAGTATAGATAAATCAAGGTTATTTGGTGTGCTGCTGAATTTCCCGGTACCGAAATTTCCTTTCCCGGCGCTGGAAAGCAGTTGTATCCAGGTAGGTGGGTATTCGCCTCTGCTCTGATAGTGTTTTTCTATCAATTGGGCAGACTGCAGAGAGAGGAATAGAATTGCAATAACAATTAATGTTGTTTTTAATTGGCGCAAAGAAATCACCTCATTAACAACAGCCAGTGTTATGGAAAATGTTACAATCTTATAATATAAAACTATAGAAAGAGAGTTGATTAAGATGCCCATTTTTCAAATAGCTGCAGGCTTTGCTGCTGGGTGGCTCAGTGCCCTGCTTGGTATTGGTGGAGGGGTGATCTTGGTTCCCATGATGGTGTATTTATTCAAGGTCCCCATCCAGCAGGCTGTTGGTACATCTCTGGCAGTAATTATTCCTACCGCTTTAGTAGGTGCCTGGAAACATTATAATTTAAATCATTTAAATTGGAAACTGGCCATTATACTTGCCATTGGTGCTGTGATCGGGTCCTATGTCGGGGCGATGTCTGTCAATGCCATCTCGCCAGATGTACTCCGTAAAATTTTTGCAGTTCTTTTATTAGTTACTGCGGTCCGGATGTTGTTTTCTTAATGTTAGTTGCCAATATTTAAGGAAAGTTCTCTGACTTTCTTGTATACGTAAAGCTGGTTGTGGGGCATTGTTGTCTTTTTCTATTAATTCTATATTTTTTACACAAATCATTAAAGATAATCTCTTCGATCAAAGCGCGGGTTACAAATTAGTTCTTTGGTTCAAAACATTCGTCTCCTTCAATGGCAGGAGATGAAACATACTTGGGATAATTTCATTTAAAATTAAATGGGTGTTACCAAAGTGTTGCTTATGTATTGATTCTTGACCGAACTTCTTTAACGACTAACGACCAAACACTATCCACTATTTATTATAATACCTACTATGCTAAGATGAGCGATACCGACAGAAGCGGGATGAAGAAACTAAGAAACGAAAAAAGTCTGTCAATAGTCTTTGAAAATGTCACCTAAATAGCATAGGTTTTATTCAGTGAAAATGTCACCTTTACTC
>JBASML010000016.1:0-3432 GCA_049656845.1 Syntrophaceticus sp. | reverse complement strand
CTTAAAGAGCTTGCTCACCTTTTCAGGGAGGTCGCCAAAATTCCAGTCATGTCTGTTTACCCAGTTTCGACAGTAGTCCATAGTTTCCTGAAGGAGATAGCCAGGTCCATGGTCACGTACCAAATTATCTAATTCCCGCACAGCCTCAAGTCGATCCCCTAAAGCTATCCAGTACCAAAGGTTTTCCTCCTCCCTTGCCTCTAGGTTTATTTCAAAACTAATAGTGCTGTCCACGGACCCGTGGTCAATGGGGTTTCCCCCTAGCCAACCATCTTCAGCATCCCTCCAGGTGCCCTCTGCCCCTAGAAAACGCTTGCGGCCCGTTGCATATTGGAAGATCCCTCTTCCCTGAGCCGCTCCATTGGCCAGCAGATAGATATCGCGTTTATAGTGGCAGATGCCCCGGGAAACAGGGTCAAAAAGGGCGGTATCACCGATGTTATTTTCACTTATAGAGAAATCATGGTTGAAAAATATCCTCATCCGGCGTGGCCAGTTTCTTAAATTTTTTATCGTCATTTTTCTGACAAAAATATTAAAATGTGGGTGCACACCATCATTGATCTGCACATCCAGCCCCATCTTTTCATTGATTGCCTGTACAAAGGTAACCAGACTGTCCTCCTGGTAGCCTAGCTTTTTTTGCCAGTCATCTTCCCACAGCCATGAAAAATGGCCGCCCTCCCAAAAACCGGTGCTGCAGCGCTGCCCTCCGATATGATTTTCCATTCCCACAACAGGATAGTAAAGATCCCGCATATTTAGTTGGCTGTCAAAATTGATCAACATGTTTCCATTACCCACTACCAGTGCTCTCGGCATCCGCAAATCTCCTTATCTAGTAAATTTGCCTGCATGCAATAAACTATTTGACATTGGACATAATACAAGAGAATTGTTTTTCCTTTTCAATTAATCATTTTTCCCGAACACTGCAGAATTAATCTCCAATTTCTGAAACGGGTCGTGACACCCAAAAGAAGGAGGGAGTCAGGGTGGCCCTGTGGGAACTTTCTCTTATTTTACTAGCAATTGTAGTTGTAGGAGGTCTGGCCTGGATGTCCAAAAAGAAACTTTCCGGATGGCAGCCCTACCGGAAAAAAACTCGGTCCATGCAAGAAAAAACATCCGAGAGCAGCCGGCCTATCCAGCAAAAAAAGGATATGGAGGTTGCGGAGGAGGTGACACCACCTCTCGTAAAACAGGTATCCCGGCAGGAAAAACACCATGCTTTACCGGAAATTCCTCATACCTATGGTAAAACCAGCATAACTGCCATGGTCCGGGATCCTTACTGGATTTTCGCCTACTGGGAAATCAGCAAAGCCACAAAAGAAGATATTGCTGCACGATACGGTCATAATGCCTGGAAGTCATCCCGTCCCGTCTTAAAAGTATATGATGCTACAAATCTTTACTTTTTTGACTCACGGGAGGCAGTAGAAATACAGATCAACGATTTTGCCAACAACTGGTACATCAACACTGGGATGCCCGGCCACAGCTATTTTATAGAACTTGGCCGCATTCTGCATGATGGAACCTATATCTTTATCGCTCGTTCCAATATGGTGAGCACACCTCGAAACGATGTTTCTGAAATCGTCGATCTGGAGTGGCTGCTTCCCACGGAATACGAAAAACGGGTTTATGGAAGATATATAGAAGTACATGGCTCCCCTGGTTTTATCGAGGAAATGGCACTAAAAGCTGTTGCAGCCAAAGAACACGAAGAATACATCAGTTCTCCCATGGACTGGTAAATACCATTGGAAGGGAAAAAACTATGACAAAAGGTTACTTTGCATTGATTTTACACGCGCACCTCCCTTATGTACGCCATCCGGAACATGAATACTTTCTAGAGGAAAAGTGGTTTTATGAAGCCATCACAGAAACCTATCTTCCTCTTCTCTGGACCTTTGAAAAGCTGGCAGAGGATGAGGTAGATTTCCGGGTTACTTTTAATCTCTCACCAACACTGCTTTCCATGTTTAATGATCAACTCCTCCGCCAGCGCTATAGTCGGCATTTGGAGCAACTTTTAGAACTAGCCAACAAGGAAGAAGCCCGCACAAGATACCAGCCGGAGTTTCACGGTACCGCTTTGATGTACCGGGATCTGTTCTCCCGCGCACACTATCTCTTCACAGAAAAATACCACTGTAACCTTGTGGAAGCCTTTAAGCGGCTTCAAGACGCCGGTAAACTAGAAATTATCACATCCGGAGCCACCCATGGGTACTTTCCTCTGTTAGGTGTACAGAGAGAGGTGATCAATGCCCAGGTAGCAGTAGCTGTGGATCTCTATGAGCGCTGTTTCGGGCGGCGGCCAATAGGCTTTTGGCTGCCGGAGTGCGGTTTTAAGCCTGAAGATGATAGAATTTTAAAAAAACATGGAATCAAATATTTTTTTGTTGAAAATCACGGGATTCTCTATGCTTCTCCACGCCCTAAGTACGGGAACTACGCCCCGGTTTACTGTCCCTCTGGTGTAGCAGCCTTTGGCAGGGATAGAGAGTCTTCCAAACAGGTTTGGAGCGCCAAAGAGGGGTATCCTGGAGATTTTAATTACCGCGATTTTTATCGTGATATCGGCTATGACTTAGATCTTTCTTATATCGGGCCTTACCTTCCCGATGGCCATATCCGTACCCATACAGGAATCAAATACTATCGGATCACCGGCACCGGTGATCACAAAGAACCCTATGTCAGACCCTGGGCTTTGGAAAAGGCAGCAGAGCATGCAGGGAACTTCATGTTCAACCGCGAAAAGCAGATAGAGTGGCTTTCCGGCATCTTCGACCGCAAGCCAATCATCGTTGCTCCTTATGATGCTGAGCTTTTCGGTCACTGGTGGTTTGAGGGGCCCCAATGGATTGACTTCTTAATTCGAAAGATCCGCTACGACCAAAAGAACATCGAGATGATCACTCCCGGCGATTACCTGAAGATTTACCCCTGTAATCAGGTATCAACTCCCTGTGAATCCAGTTGGGGTTGGAAGGGATATCATGAGGTGTGGCTGAATGGCACCAATGACTGGGTCTGGCGACATTTACATAAAGCCGGAGAGCGAATGATCGAACTGGCCAACACCTATCCTGAAACAGAAGGCCTGCAAAAGCGTGCCCTCAACCAGGCAGCCAGAGAACTTCTCCTGGCACAAAGCAGTGACTGGCCATTTATCATGAAAACCGGAACTATGGTGGAATATGCCAAAATGCGTTTCCAGTCACATATCGCAAACTTTACAAGGATATATGATGAAGTAAAAAGAAATGCTATAGATGAAGGTTGGCTGAGCTGGATAGAGGGCAAAAACAATCTTTTCCCGGAGATCGACTACCGAATCTACCAAACGCACCATGTAACCGATCTCCCCTGCCCACTCTCCCAACAAGCAGCAGTTAGCGGTTAGGGCCGATC
>JBASML010000015.1:0-12906 GCA_049656845.1 Syntrophaceticus sp. | reverse complement strand
GGTATTGGTAATTATTTTGCAGTACATTATCTACAGAACCCGGACTGGGAAAGCGATGCGTGCAGTATCATTTGATGGTCAGGCGGCACAATTGATGGGTGTTAATGTCAATTACACTGTTGCCATTACCTTTTTTATCGGTTCCGCTATGGCCGCAGCTGCTGGTATGCTGTACGGGATTTGTTTCAATGTGCAGCCATTGATGGGCCTGATGCCCGGGTTGAAGGCGTTTATTGCTGCGGTTCTCGGTGGTATCGGCAGTGTCCCGGGTGCTATGTTGGGAGGGATCCTGCTGGGAATGACAGAATCTTTAGTTGCTGCCTTCGGTGGTTCCATGTACCGGGATGCGGTTGCCTTTATCATCTTGATCCTGATCCTTTTAATCCGGCCTACTGGACTGCTTGGTAAAGGCGTTCAAGAGAAAGTGTAGGTGGAGATGATGTTGAAGAAACATTTACCGACTGTAGTAATTTGTGTAGTACTTGCTGCCTTCTTTACCATTGTTCAAGTGGGGATCAGCGGAGGGCTGATCTCCGGGTACTGGGTAACCAATTTATATCTAATGGGAATCAACATTATCCTGGCTTCCAGTTTAAACCTGATCAACGGTTTTACTGGGGAGTTTTCTCTGGGGCATGCGGGTTTTATGGCTGTAGGGGCTTATGCTGGTGGGATTATCACAACGAACTTAGGGCTTCCCTTTCCCCTGGCCATTGTTGCAGGGATGCTGGCAGCAGCTGTAGCCGGGGTACTTGTTGGGCTGCCAACTTTAAGGCTGAGAGGGGACTACCTGGCAATCGCCACCCTGGGATTTGGGGAGATCGTCCGGGTGGTACTGATGAATATCGATTATGTGGGAGGCGCTTCCGGGCTCAAGGGGATTCCGGAAGTGGTAAACTGGCCGCTAATTTTTGTCAGTGTGGTGCTTTCACTCTTGTTGATTAAGAACTTTATTTGTTCATCCCATGGTCGGGCCTGTCTGGCAGTAAGGGAAAACGACCTGGCAGCCCAGATGATGGGTATTAATATCACCTACTACAAGGTTTTGGCCTTTGTGATTGGTGCGGCTTTAGCTGGGCTTGCTGGAGTTCTTTACGCACACTATTACTCCATTATTCAGCCCAAGGAATTCAGTTTCCTGCTTACCTTTGATGTGCTGGTGATGGTTATGGTGGGTGGCCTGGGGAGCCTGACCGGGTCTGTAGTGGGAGCAGTGCTGCTAACTACTGTTTCTGCTTTTCTGCAGGCTATTCCTGAGCTGCGGATGGTGTTGTACGCCTTGCTGCTGATTACTTCAGCTGTTTTCCGCCCGCAGGGCCTGCTCGGAGAAAAAGAAATTACAATGAGCATGTTCAAAAGGTTAGGGGGTGTCTTCAATGCCGCTTCTGGAAGTAAACAAGCTCAGTAAAGCCTTTGGTGGGCTTGTAGCTCTTAATAACTTTAATATCAATGTGGAGCAAGGTGAGCTTGTAGGGTTGATTGGGCCTAATGGGGCGGGGAAGACCACAGTTTTTAACCTTTTAACAGGCCTCTATAAGCCTTCCAGCGGGACTATCATTTTTGATGGACAGAACCTGAGGGGCAAGCATCCACACCAGATCACCAAAATGGGCATGGCACGCACATTTCAGAACATTCGCCTCTTTGGCAATCTTTCAGTACTGGATAATGTGAAGATTGCCTACCAGGTGGTGGTTAACTATGGTTTAATCCCTGCTTTTCTACGCATACCTCCTTTTTACCGACGCGAAGAGGAAATCGAGAGGTCTTCTTTAGAGCTTTTGGAAATCTTTGATCTCAAAAAACATGCTCAGGAGAAGGCTAAAAATTTGCCCTACGGGGAACAGCGCCGCTTGGAGATTGCCAGGGCTTTAGCCACTCAACCCAAACTCCTGCTGCTTGATGAGCCTGCTGCTGGTATGAACCCTCAGGAGACACATGATCTCCTTACACTGATCAAGTGGGTGCGGGATGAGTTCCAGCTGACGATCATTTTAATCGAGCATGACATGTCCCTGGTGATGGGGCTTTGTGAGCGGGTGTTGGTCTTAGACTATGGCTCCCTGATTGCTGAGGGAACACCTCGCGAGATTCAGCAGAACCCCAAAGTCATAGAAGCATACCTGGGAGATGAGGAGGTGGCAGCATGGGAGTAGCCCCATTGTTGGAATTGGATAATCTCAATGTCCATTACGGTGCCATTTGGGCATTAAAGGGGATCAACCTTACAGTGGGAGAAGGTGAGATTGTCAGCCTCATCGGGGCCAATGGTGCAGGCAAAAGCACTACACTAAGGGCGATCTCTGGAATTATCAAGGCCTCTTCTGGAGGGATCTTCTTTCAGGGAGAAGATATCACGAAAGTGCCTGCTCACGATATAGTAAAAAAGGGAATTGCCCAGGTGCCCGAAGGGCGCCGTGTTTTTGCCAACCTCTCCGTTTTGGAGAACCTGGAGTTGGGGGCCTATATTAGAAAGGATACAAAGGGGATCAAGCAGGATTTAGAGGATGTTTTAGAGCGTTTCCCCCGCCTGAAGGAGCGTATCGGGCAAGTTGCGGGAACATTGAGCGGCGGGGAGCAGCAGATGCTGGCTATCGGGCGTGCCCTGATGACACGGCCAAAACTGATGCTGCTTGATGAGCCTTCTATGGGGCTGGCGCCTCTTTTGGTTAAAGAGATCTTTTCCATCATCAGCGAAATCAACCAGGAGGGGACGACAATTCTGCTGGTGGAGCAGAACGCTCGTATGGCCCTTCAGGTTGCCCACAGGGCTTATGTTTTGGAGACTGGAAGAATAGCATTGGATGGGCCTGCCAAGGAATTGGCCAAACATGAAGATGTTAAAAAGGCATACCTTGGAGGATAAGTTATCCACTCCTAGGGATGGTGGGGCAGCTTTTAGCAGCTCTAATAATTTAAAAGGGGGCGGTTTTAATGCGTGTGCGTGATAAAATGACTCCCGATCCTGTATTTATTACACCGCAGACCACTATCGCAGATGCCCTGGCTTTGATGCGGGAAGGGGATTTTCGGCGTCTGCCTGTTCTGGATCGAGGAAAGCTGGTGGGGATCGTTACAGACAGGGATTTAAGTGAAGTTTCTCCCTCCCCGGCCACATCTTTAAGTGTTTTCGAATTAAATTACCTTTTGTCCCGCACCAAGATCGGAACGATCATTAAAAAGCAGCAGGTGATCTCCATTTCTCCCGATGATTACCTGGAGAAGGCTGCCCTGATCATGCGTGATCACCAGATTGGGGCGATACCCGTCTTAGAAGAGGGTAAACTGGTGGGGATCATCACAGAAAGCGATATATTCGATGCCTTTATAGAGATGATGGGGCTTAGAGATCCAGGTACCCGGCTCGAACTTATCCTGGATGACAAGCCAGGGATGCTGGTGAAGGTTTCAGAGATCGTTTGGAAGAACGGTGGGGATATCTCTCACCTGGCTGTGTTCCACGACAAAGCAGCTAAGGTGAACCTTGTGATGCAGCTGCGCACCAGAGATGTTGATGATATCGTCAAAGCATTAGAGGAGCAGAGGATTACCGTGCGGTCAGCATCCTGGAAAGGGCACGCGTAGTAGTGGTTGGTGGTTGGTCGTTAGTCAGTACTGTTACTCTTGATTTTTTCTAGACTCCTGTTATTACTTGTGGTAAAATATAAGACTTAGTGGGGGCGGCTTGTGCCTGGTGGTGCGCCTGGACTTCAAATCCAGTGGGAGGCGTGGTCAGCACGTCTTCGGTGGGTTCGATTCCCACACGCTCCCGCCAATAATTGAGATGTTATGAGGCGCTGAAAATGTTTTAGCGTCTCATTTGACTTTTACACACTTCCGCCACTTCGCCACTCCGCCACAGAAAATAATTGAGCTGTCGTATTCGCCAGCGGTATTTTCAGTAGCATAGATCTCAAGGCTTATTTGGGGTTTATGCTTTTTTATTTTAGATCCGATTGCTCTTCCTTTAATCCAGATCACGGGCTGCCATTTAAGTTTTGGCGATCCCTTTTCAGTAAGCTAATTCTACCGTGCGTATTTTACTAAAATATTTTATGTTTATTTCCCCTGAGATTTGTAGTAAGATTATAGTAAGTGATTACATTCTAGGGAGTGAATTAATAATGGCTGGAGAGATCAAATCTGATCAGCTTTATGAAATACTCAAAAAAAGGATAGTTCATTTGGAGTACAGCCCTGGGCAGGTTCTCAATGAGGCTGATATAGCAAATGAGTTTGGTTTGAGCAGGACACCAGTAAGGAAAGCATTTGAGCAGCTCAAGAATACTAATTTACTGAATATCATACCCAGATACGGCGCACAAGTAGCACCCATCGACTTTAAGTATATGAAGTCATTGTTTGAGGTAGATCGAGAACTGGAGGGCTTTGCAGCCAGATTAGCGGCAGATAGGATAACTGACGAAAAGATCAGAGATCTCGAAACCATTATTGAAAGGATTAAAAATTATGATATAGAAAAAGACTACAAACAAATTATTATTGATGATGAAAAGTTTCATGAGACCATCTTTGAAAGCAGTGAAAACCCCTGCCTTGTAGAGATCCTTTATAATCTGCACATGCACACTGAGCGCCTCTGGTTTTACGTTCAAAAAGATATCACAGATGTTAATCTCTTCCTGGATACCATGCCGAAAATCGTAAAAGCCCTCAAAGAAAAAGATGCAGATACAGCTGAACAGGAAGCCAAAAGGCATGTTGACGTTTTTGTCGAGAAAATCCGGCAAGAGCTGCTGTAATTACTCACGTCTTAATTATTATTTAAGATGGTGACTGTCACCGCAAGAAGGTGATAGTTGCCATCTTTTTTTTGTGTGGTTTGCTGTCCTTCTCGTATCCTTTTTGCTGGGCTAACCTTTCCCGCGTCCCACTACTCTTTCCGCGGCTCGTGGTTCTCTATACTATCTTTGCATCTCAAACAAATTATAATTTATTACATTCTTAAGTTTTATATATTATTTATAATATGCAGAAGGTATTTTTATAATTGTGTAGTATAATATTATTATAAACCAATGATATTTCACTTAAAAACAGTATGTATGGTAGTGCTGTTAATGTTAATCATTATTAGCTAATTTCACTTGCTGAAAGGAGGAGTAACACTTGTCCGAAGTATACGACATCATCGTGGTTGGTGGCGGCCCTGCAGGTTTAACAGCGGGTATTTACGGCTCGCGTTCCCGTTTGAAAACAGTCATTTTGCAGAAAGGAAGGCCTGGTGGTCAGGCAGCTACCACTGAGGAATTGGAGAACTATCCAGGATTCCCCAAGGGAACAACCGGGCCTGCCTTGATGGAGGCCATGACTAAACATGCTGAGAGTTTTGGAACAGAGATTTTAAATGAAGAAGTAGTTGCTGTGGAGCTAGACGGGGAGATTAAGGTTGCAAAGACAAAGAGCGGTAAAGAGTACAAGTCGAAGATCATGATCCTTGCTCCAGGAGCTGCTCCCAGGACGCTGAACATCAAAGGTGAACAGGAGTTTCGTGGGAAAGGGGTTTCCTACTGTGCCACCTGTGATGCAGACTTTTTCGAAGACCTCGATGTGGTGGTGGTCGGTAATGGTGATGCTGCGGTTGAAGAGGCCATGTACTTAACAAAATTTGCGGAAACTGTGACCATCATTGTTATCCATGATGAGGGGATTCTCGACTGCAACAAGGTCAGTGCAGAAAAAGCCTTTGCCAACCCCAAGATCAAGTGGGTTTGGAACTCTGTTTTGCAAGAGATCAAGGGAGATGGGATCGTAGAAAGTGTTGTCCTCAAGAACATCAAAACCGGAGAGCTTTCTGAGATGGAAACCAATGGAGTGTTCTTCTTTGTGGGGACTGTTCCCAAAACAGATATCGTAAAGGGAAAAGTGGAACTGAATGAGCATGGTTACATCATTACTAATGACCGCATGGAAACATCAGTTCCTGGGGTATATGCGGCAGGGGATGCCCGGGACAAATACCTCAGGCAGGTGATCACAGCTGCCAGCGATGGGGCGATTGCTGCCTTTGCCGCAGAAAAATACCTGGCAGAAGAAGAGGGTTTTAAAGAACAGGTTTTAAATGCAGCAAAACCGGTTGTGGTTGTCTTCTGGGCTCCTCAGGTGGAAGCCAGTATCGCAGCAGTATCCCAGCTGGAAAAAATAGTGGAGCGGCTGGGTGACTCTGTTAAGTTGGTAAAAATAGATACTTATCGAAATGAAAGGGTTGCCAAAAGATATGGGATAGAAGAGATACCCAGTGTGTTGTTCTTTAACAAAGGAAAAGTGGCAGCCAAAATATCCGGTAGTTTTAGTGAGGATGCTGTGATCAGCCAACTCAATTCACTAAATAAATAAGAGCGCAGCAAAGGAGGTGAATGCAATGAAAGAAGTAGATAAAAAAACATTCGAAGATGAGGTGTTGAAAGCTGAGGGCTTAGTCATGGTTGACTTTTGGAGCCCTAAGTGTGAGCCTTGCAAGGAATTGATGCCTTATGTCGCGGAACTGGCGGAAAAATATGATGGAAAGGCCAAGTTCTGCAAGCTCGATGCTGCTGCTAACAGGAGGTTATCCATCAGCCAAAAGGTGATGGGATTACCGACGATTGCTTTTTACAAAAATGGAGAAAAAGTTGCTGAATTGACCAAAGATATTACTATCGAGGATGTAGAAGCCAAGCTCAATGAATTGCTTTAAAAAGTTATAAAAATAAAAAAAGAAAGGGGTAGTACCAGATGCTAAAGGGTAAAAAAGTCGCTATTCTCGGTGACCGGGATGGCATTCCTGGTCCAGCTATCGAAGAGTGCGTCAAAGCTGCTGGTGCTGAAGTAGTATTCTCAACTACTGAGTGCTTCGTTTGAACAGCAGCTGGAGCAATGGACCTGGAAAATCAGGCAAGGATCAAGGATCTCTGTGACAAGTACGGCAACGAAGATTTAATTGTTGTCCTCGGCGGAGGAGAAGCAGAGGCTTCCGGACTTGCTGCCGAAACCGTATCTACCGGAGATCCGACCTTTGCAGGTCCACTAGCAGGAGTCCCGTTGGGACTCAAGGCGTATCACATCTTTGAATTAAAAGATGAAATTCCTGCTGATGTTTACGAGGAACAGATTAGCATGATGGAAATGGTGCTGGATGTTGACGAAATAGTCAATGAGGTTAAAACCTACCGAAAATAATTCGAACAACAGAACACACAGATTTGCAAAGGGTAATGGGACTATATACCCCCCTAACCCCCCCCATTACCCTTTGCGATAATTACGGAGGTGATATAATTGAACTTTCCAGTTATCAAAGGAGCCGCCTATGCCTTGATTCAGGCCACTGGTATGCTTCTTTATCAGGGAACAACGCAGACATTAGAGCGGCTCAAAAACCCACAATCAGAACATTTGCAAAAACTGCCTGAACACTTAAGGAGTTTTGAGCAAGCTATCAGCTATCCTCCTAACCAGGCTTATATCGGCAATATCACCCCTGATGAGTTAAAGCAAATACCACGTCCCTGGTATGAGAACCCGGTAGCTGGAGGGCGTGATGGCAAATACGGTGAAATCATGCCTGAAGATGAGTTTTTGGGTTTAATGAAGATCGTTGACAGCTTTGAACTGGTTGTTTTGGAAGAGGCTTTCCAGTCCGGTGTTAAAGAAAAATTAGCAACACACCCGGTACTTAATGATATTAAAGAGATCGCCAAGCTGGATAGTGCACCCAGCACCTCTGATGAAATAGAAAAACTTATTGCTGAGCAGTCAGCCCAACCACTTTATTTTGATGGCAGACTGGTGGGCTGTGTGAAAAGAGCCCATGAATTCGATGAAGCCCTTTCCTCAGAAGTGATGCTGGGAAATATAGCCAACAAGGCTTCAGCAGTTCTTGCTTTAAAACTACTGCTGGCAAAAACAGATCTAAACCCTGAGGATGTCGATTACATTATTGAGTGCTCAGAAGAAGCATGCGGAGATATGAATCAACGGGGTGGAGGCAACTTTGCCAAAGCTGTTGGAGAGATGTGCGGCTGTATTAATGCCACAGGTTCAGATACTCGAAGTTTTTGCGCGGGCCCTGCCCATGCACTGGTAGAGGCAGCAGCCCTTGTACAGTCAGGAATTTATCCCAATGTGGTTGTAGTAGGCGGCGGCTGTACAGCTAAACTGGGCATGAACTCCAGAGACCATGTGAAAAAGGGAGTGCCTGCCCTTGAGGATATGCTCGGTGCTTTTGCTGTCCATATTTCTGAAAATGATGGTATCAACCCAGTGATCAGAACAGATGTCATCGGACGCCACAGGATCGGTTCTGGGGCCTCTCCACAAGCGGTAATGACAGCCATTGTGACAGACCCCCTTGATCAGGCAGGCTACAAGATTACAGATATTGACCGTTATGCTCCAGAGATGCAGAATCCGGAAATTACAGAGCCTGCCGGTGCAGGAGATGTTCCCCAGGCAAACTATAAAATGATCAGTGCCCTGGCTGTGAAAAGAGGGGAAATAGAGAGAACAGAACTTCTGAAAGCTGTGGACCGTTTCGGTATGCCGGGGTATGCTCCCACTCAGGGACACATTCCCTCTGGGGTTCCTTTTATTGGCCATGCCTTGGACATGATTCTGCAAGGCAAAATAACCAGGGCAATGATTATCGGCAAAGGGAGCCTTTTTCTTGGCAGATTGACTAACCTCTTTGACGGGGTTTCCCTGATCATCGAGAAAAACAGCGGCAAAGTGGATACAGGCTTTGACGAGGAGGCAGTACGCTTGATGATCGCTGATGCAATGCGTGATTTTGCAAAGGCTTTCAGAGAATAGCTTGATGGGAGCAGTGCAGTGAAGTGAAACTGTGCGGGCCGCAAGTGGCGCAGAGCAGCCGCCAGCATCCCCGTGGTTAGTCCGTAATTAGTGATTAAATGGCCGTTCCATAGTCGGGCCTGAGGAAGGAAGGTGAAATAGTGGACGAAAAGATGATGCGAGCCACCATTGCTGGAATATTTGAAGATATCGCAGAAGCTCTAGAAACAGGATCCTTTAATAAAAAGGTTAGAGTTGGCCTCACCATTCTGGGAAGTGAGCATGGAGCAGATGAACTGGCATCCGGAGCTGAGCTTGCCTCAAAACAAAACCCTGATATAGAAGTTGTGCTCATCGGTCGTGGAGTAGAGAGCCATTTGGAGTTAGTAGAAGCCGCAGATGAAAAAGAGGCCCACGCAAAAATGGATGAATTGCTGCTCAGTGGGGATTTAGATGCTGCAGTGACCATGCACTACCCCTTCCCCATCGGTGTATCTACAGTAGGGATGGTAGTTACACCAGCCAAAGGAAAAGAGATGTTTCTGGCCACTACTACAGGCACTTCTGCCACTGAAAGGGTAACAGCAATGCTGAGGAACACCCTTTACGGGATTGCCACCGCAAAAGCATGTGGCAGGCAAAACCCTTCTGTGGGTATTTTAAATATAGATGGTGCCAGACAGGTGGAAAGGGCATTGGTTAAACTTCAAGAAGCTGGTTACCCTCTCTCTTTTGCCGAATCAGCCAGAAGTGATGGTGGCATAATAATGAGGGGGAATGACCTGTTGTTGGGTGTTCCCGATGTAATGGTCACCGACAGCTTAACCGGTAATGTGCTGATGAAGGTTTTTTCTGCTTACAGCAGCGGTGGAAATTACGAGGCCCTTGGACTTGGATATGGGCCTGGAGTAGGGGAGAACTATGACCGGATCATCTGTATTATCTCCCGTGCCTCCGGTGCCCCGGTTATTGCTGGAGCCATCAATTTTGCTGCTCAATGCGCCCGGGGTAAGCTTTTGGATAAAGCAAGGGCAGAATTTAGTGCAGCAAAAAAGGCTGGTTGGGATCAATTAATTCAGTCTTTGGCTGCGGCAGACACGGCTAAAAAAGGAGAAACAGCTGATATAGCTCCACCGCCCAAAAAAATTGTCAGCGCTGATATTCCTGGTATCGAAGTAATGGAAATCGAAGATGCTGTTCAGGTTCTATGGAAGGAAAACATCTATGCAGAGAGCGGCATGGGCTGCACTGGCCCCATTATTATGGTTGCTCCGGATGACAAGGAGAGAGCAGTGGAACTGCTGCGGGAAAACGGATACCTGTAAGGTTAGTGGTTAGTCGTTGGTCGTTAGCAGAGGCGCATTTTGCAGGGGCAATGTGAAGGGTGCCGTTAGGTGCTCAGGTAATTATGTAGGTATTGGTCGTTGGTTGTTTGTAATAAAATGGTGGCAGTAACCTGATGCAAGGAGGGGATTCCTTGAAGGGAATGATCATCACCAATAACCCATTAGTTCTGGATAAATACCCGGATATGGTGCTTTTTATAGATGGATCTGTTGAACAGGTACTGATCAAGGTAAGGGATATGGTCCACAAAGGGCACGAAATGATCAGCCATCCCCTGCCCGCCAGCTTAAGGATATTGTTTTCCCCTTATCGTTCAGTCATTATTGGAGGAAATAATGGCGGTATTGATCCTCTACAGGTGGAGATCGTTGAGAATAGCATTTTGAAATATAAAAGGCACATGGATGTTCGAGAAGTAGACCAGGAAAACGATGAAGACTATCAGATGATCGATCTTGTCCTTCTGGAATCTGCTCTAAAAGGTGAACATGAAAGCAGCATGTCCACTAGTTATTAACTGCATAACATATTTTCATTAAAATAAAGGGTGTATACAGCAGGAATAGCTATGCATGTGTAGAAAAGATACATTTATAATTACACTGAAGAACAATGAGTATACGACCGTAATAAGCCTACTTTTGTACTAAAATGTTAAATGCTAAACAGTAGAAATTTTAAAACAATTATCAATTAAATCATCAGGGGGTGAATTCTTTTGAAACTGGAAATCGGAAGAATCCATATTAAAGACATTCAGTTTGGCGACAGCACATTTGTTAAAGATGGTGTCTTGACCGTTGACAAGGCAGGCTTGATAGCCAGTTTAAAAGAAGATGAAAGGATCAGGGATGTACAGGTGGATATCGCCAGGCCCGGAGAAAAAGTGCGGATCATCCCTGTCAAAGATGTTATTGAGCCCAGAGTAAAGGTTGAGGGTACTGGCGCAGGTTTCCCGGGTGTTACCTCAAAACCCACCCAGTGTGGCCAGGGGAGAACACATGTTTTATATGGGGCTGCTGTGGTTACAGTAGGGGATATCGTCGGCTTCCAGGAGGGAGTTATCGATATGTGGGGGGAAGGCGCCAAATGGACACCCTTCTCCAAAACCTATAATGTGACCGTTGACATTAAGGTTGCAGAAGGATTGGATACCCATACCCATGAGGAAACTGTTCGCCTGGCTGGGCTGAGAGCAGCTGAATTTATTGGCCAGGCAGGCAAGGATGTAACACCAGATGAGGTTCTGACCTATGAGATGGATGGCATTTTTGAGGAAACTGCAAAATACCCGAACCTCCCTAAGGTGCTCTATGTGGAAATGATGATCACCCAGGGGCTCTTACACGATACCTATATTTACGGTGTCAACGCCCAGAACATTCTTCCTTCATTAATGCATCCTAATGAAGAGCTAGACAATGCCGTAATAAGCGGCAACTGTGTGGCAGCCTGTGACAAGATCACCACCTACCAGCACCAGAATAACAGTGTGATCCTCGATCTCTATGCACAGCACGGCAAGGAGATAAATTTCATGGGTGTCATTATGGTCCCTGAGCATACCACCCTCTCCGGTAAGCTGCGTGCTTCTGACTACACACAAAAGCTGGTTAAAATGCTGGGTGCAGATGGTGTGATCGTCTCTGAAGAGGGGTATGGCAACCCGGATTCAGACCTGTTAATGATCTGTAAAAAGTGTGAAAAAGCTGGGGTAAAAACCGTACTGATTACTGATGAATGTGCAGGCCGTGACGGTCTTTCCCAGCCCTTGGCTGATACAGCTGCTGAAGCAGTAGCAGTGGTTTCAGCAGGCAATGTGAGCCATGTGGTTACCCTGCCTCCCGCGGATAAGGTGATTGGCGATCCAGAATCCATTGCAGTGCTGGCAGGCGGCTGGGAAGGCGCTCTTTTAGAAGACGGTACACTGATGTGTGAGCTGAATGCGGTAATCGGTGCAACTTCAGAAATCGGATACCACAATGTTACTTGTAGATTATACTAGTTTCCTATGAAGGGAGGATATGGCATGTCTGACAAATTCAAGGTTTTGTACTATGTTAACCAGTTCTTCGGGCAGGTTGGTGGGGAGGATAAAGCAGGAATGCCTCCTGAATACCGCCCAGAAAAAGTTGGCCCAGCTATGGGGTTTGATGCTGCACTCAAGGGTGAGGGTGAAGTAGTAGGTACTATCATCTGCGGTGACAACTACTTTAATGAGAACAAAGAAGAAGCCCTGAAATTTATTCTTAAGACCGTTAAAGAAGTATCTCCTGATGTGGTTGTTGCAGGCCCTGCATTCAATGCCGGCAGATATGGTATGGCCTGTGGTGAACTGGCCAAAGCAGTGGCTGAAGAAATGAAAATCCCGGTTGTGACCGGTATGTATGTAGAAAACCCGGGTGTTGATGTTTGTAAAGATAAAGCGATTGTAGTTAGCACAGCTGATTCCGCGGCTGGGATGAGAAAGGCCTTGCCGGTCATGGCAGCAATCGCAACCAAGCTTGCTAAAGGGATCGAGTTAGATGCCCCTGAAAAAGAAGGCTATATCCCGCGTGGAATGAGAAAAACCCTGTTTGCGGAAAAAAGAGGTTCCCAGCGGGCAGTTGAAATGCTTATTTCCCGCTTGAAAGGCGAAGAATTTGAAACAGAGATGCCCATGCCGGTCTTTGACCAGGTGCCACCTGCTCCTGCCATCAAGGATCTGAGCAAAGCAACCATTGCCTTATGTACATCTGGTGGTATTGTTCCCAAGGGTAACCCTGATGG
>JBASML010000014.1:0-1681 GCA_049656845.1 Syntrophaceticus sp. | reverse complement strand
ATCTATGATCACATAGTCATAGCAATCTTGCAGGATCTTAATGACCTTTTCCACAAGCTCAGCACTGACCAATTCAGCATATTCAGGTCGAGAAGGTGCAGCAAGGACCCGCACTCCGGATCCATGCCGTACAAGGTATGACTCCAGGAGTTCTTCATCAAGGTGATTCATCTCAGCAGCCAGATCCGAAATGGTCTGGCGCGGTATCAGGTTCAGGAGCACTGCTACATCCCCGAACTGCAGATCCAGGTCTACAATGGCAACGGAAAAGCCAAACTCCTGGGAAAGGCTAACACCCAGATTCACTGCTATCGTGGACTTACCTACTCCACCCTTGGTGCTGAAAACAGTAATTACCTCGCCTCCAGGTGTATCTTGCAGTTCACCCTGAAGCTTAACCTGACGCCTCTGCTCTAGGTCATAGACACGATAAATAGAAGAAATCAGTTCATCACTGGTGAAAGGCTTAACAATATATTCTCTGGCTCCGGCCACCATCGCCTGGCGCAGGTATTCCTGTTCTCCCTGAACCGACATGATAATAATTGCACAACCGGCAATCCCGCAGGAAATAGCTTCGGTGGCAGCGATACCATCCAGGATCGGCATGTTGATATCCATCAGAACAATATCAGGTCTAAGTGCTTCTGCTTTAGTAACTGCTTCTTCTCCATTCCGGGCCTCCCCTATAACTTCGACACGGGGTTCAAAATTAAGCAGGCACCTGATATTTTGGCAGGTTTCCGGAACATCATCTACAATTAATACACGTATTTTTTCAAGCTCCTGCAATAAACCCTCACCCCTATTCCTTTTCTCCCATATAAACCTTATTTGGATAATACAGCATTAACTGCTTGCCGCAGCAAATTCCTTCATCTTAAACGGAACAATTTTTTGCCGCTCATGATCCACCGGGCTGCGCAGGGCAAACCTCCTCTTGCCCTCCTCGCTGGCAAGCAGCAGCGGCCGCGCCTCCTGCAGTGTCACAGACAGTGTCACTGTTTTTACCTCTACCTTCGCTTCTTTCCCCTGTTCTCTGGTCACCTGAAGATCCTTGCCCACAGCCAAAACAGGCACATCCTGGAGCACCACAACCGCACTCTTTTCTTGCTTTCCGGCACTCACAATTCCCAGAATGTCCACATGATCACCTGGTTGGAGATGCCAGCCCACAGCAGCCACCTCATCTACCGCCACAGTGACCGCTCTCTTGCCGGCGGGGATCTGGTAAGGCAGGCCTGCCTTGGTTTCCCCTTTTTTTACGATGCGATCTTTTAGTACCTGCTCCCCTGCTATGATAGTATCCAACGCAATTTTGTCGATCACATCATCCAGAGAACGCAGTGCCCTGGAATGAATAGAATCCACAGGCACCTTCACCAATTCCACCATCTCTCTTTCTATTTGCGTATCTTTTGGAATCTCTACCCTGGCTTGGACCACCTGTGCTTTCTTTATTTGGCTTGCTTTCTCTACGGTTCCCTGCAGGTAAAAATAACACATCCCTGTAGCCAAGAGTGCCAGTATGACAGCAGCTATGATCATTACCTTTGGCCGCACCTTGCATTCCACCTTTGTTTAGCGGTTAGTCATTAGTGGTTGATCAGCTATGAAAATAAAGATAAAAAATTGATTTAATCGATTGTGATCAGTGGAGGAGTTTTACTGCATAGGCACC
>JBASML010000013.1:0-2462 GCA_049656845.1 Syntrophaceticus sp. | reverse complement strand
GGGCTGTCTCAAAAGACAGCCTTTTTTGGGGTCAGGCTTGAGTTATTGAGATATGATTATATGATTATGCTATCCTGATTTATCGTCTAATGTGGTTTTATTACTATTTGTGCCGCCAGTGGTAACGGCGTAATGAAGGTTGATATGTGTTATATATCTTTAGGAGGTAGTTTGCGACTGAAGTAACCACAAGCCTGGGCATCGGGGTCTCCCCTGCTTAATATCTCCCATAACCCCTTTTCCCCTACCAATTTCAAAAGAGTAAGTACAGGTGCTCTTTCCGGAGGCCTTGACCACAGTTTTTTAAATTTTTCTATACAACCCCAGCGCACCTCTTCTTTGCCCTGAATCAAAATGTAATACCGGCAATCCCGGCATTTGCAGAGGACTTTTTCCCGGAACTCCGGGAGGATGACCCGGTGGCTTTCCCATAGCTTGTTATTATAGATGCTCACAGTAACCAAACCCCCAGCTAAAATATTGTTAACCTAAAAAATCTCTGGTGGCATCATCTATACTGTTGTTTCTGGATTGTAGTTGAACGCGCAAATCAAGCAATAAAGTAAGCCTGATTTGTTGGTAATTGGTGGTAAGTCGTTAGTCGTTAGAAAAAGATTGTCTGTTGCCTAAAAATAAAGCACAAAAACCCTCATGATTTTACATATATGAATAAAGCAATAAAGCAAGCCTGGCCCCGTATTAACGTAATTAAAGGTAACGCACATGTTCCAGACACCCTTCTTTTAAAGAAACCGCCCTGAAGACAGCTGTTTTTCCATAACGTTCCCGAACTTGGTCGCACGCTTTTTCTATTCTCCGTACCTTTTCTCTGGTGCCGAATAGTTCTGTTTGCTCTAACCTGGACGGGAAGAGATTGGTCAGGGTTACTCCTACCATACGTACGGGCCAGCGGGGTGACCAGTGTTTCTGCAGCAGGTCAAAGGCAGCCGCAGAAATATCCGCGGCGAGATTAGTAGGCTTAGGTAGTGTCTGCATCCGGGAAAGCCAACAGAAGTTGGTATCTTTAAGGGAAAGGGAAACGGTTTTCCCCAGGTATTCCCCGGTTCGCACCCGGTAGGCCACCAAATCCGCCAGTTCCAAAATAACCACATTAATTTCATTTCCTCTGTAGTCCCGGGGGAGGGTGATCTGCTGACCGATGCTTTTTACCTGGTTGAGACTGTCCGGGTCCACCGGGCTGGAATCAATGCCGTTGGCGCTCAGCCACAGTGTTTCACCGTAGAGGCCGAACTTTTTCTTGAGAATATTTACCGGGTATTTGGCCAGGTCCCCGATGGTGTGAATGTTCAGTTTGTGGAGGTGCTGTTCATAGCGGTGTCCTACACCGAAAAGCTTTCGGACTGGCAGCGGCCATAGAAGAACAGGTATCTTGTTACGTGTGATCACTGTCAAGCCATCAGGTTTTTGTAGATCCGCTGCCATTTTTGCCAGCAGTTTATTAGGGCCCACCCCAACACTGCAGGTGATCCCTATTTCTCGCCGGATACGCTCCTTTAACTGCCTGGCGATTTCTACAGGAGAACCGAAAAGTTTCTGGGAACCTGTAACATCCATAAAGGCCTCATCGATGGAAAAGGGTTCTACCAGAGGTGTAAAATCATTCATAATGCGCAGGATACGGCTAGAAAAGTCAACATAAAGATGGTACTGAGGTTTGATGAAAATTCCTTCTGGGCAGCGGTGACGTGCATCCCAGACCACTGTCCCTGTTTTTACACCCTTTTTCTTGGCTTCATAACTGGCCGTCAAAACGATCCCATGGCGTTTTTCAGGGTCTCCGGCAACAATAACGGGTTTGCCCCTCAATTCCGGATCCAGGGCCTGGTGCACACTGGCGAAAAAGGAGTTCATATCTGCAAGCAGAATAGCACGGTCCATTTTATTCTCCCCCGAACACACGTTTTTTCTATTATAAAACAAACGCATGTTCTCTGCAAGGGGAAATGTAAGTGATGGATAAAATTATATAAGTCTACGTATAAAACAAAAGACCCGCAAAGCTTAAGCTTTATGGGTCTTGACGTTTTCTGGCAGGGGTGGCAGGGCTCGAACCCGCAACCAACGGATTTGGAGTCGGTCCGAGGTCATTATGCATAGTCTAGTTATGTGCTGTAACCATTGATATTAAAGGATTTCTGATTTTTAGTGTTGGGTTTAATTGGGTGCAGTTAGGGGTGTTTTGGTCTTGCCTGTCCCCAAGATTGTCCCCAAAAATTAAATACTGTCCCCAGGAGAAAGGAGGTGTAAAAGATGTCAATCACAGAGGACCAGGTCATGGCCAACGCTTTTGATGTTCTGTCAGCTGCTTATGAGAGCATCTATAATTCCGGTCCGGCTTTTGAGGCTGAGTTCCACAAAGGCCGTGTCGCAGGTGTGGAGCAGCTGCTGAAGAGGCTGGGCATCTCCCAGCAGGAAGTTGAGGGGCTGAAGGCAGAGGCCAG
>JBASML010000012.1:0-3073 GCA_049656845.1 Syntrophaceticus sp. | reverse complement strand
CCACCTCCGCCAATATTTGCTCATTAGTAAACCCTTTTAAGTCAAGCGCTCCGGCGCGGCAGGCCACAGCACAGGCTCCACACCCCTGGCAGAGGCCGCTGTTAATAGATGCCACCTGCCTCTTACCCCGGGCTCTATCTTCAATGGTTTTGAGTTCAATAGCCTTATAGGGGCAGATGGAAACACAGAGTCCGCAGCCCGAACAAACCTGCTCATTCACACCTGAGATCAAGGGGCTGGTTGCCATTTCATCCCTGGAAAAAAGCACAGCCACTTTAGCTGCTGCCCCACTGGCCTGGGCTACAGTATCAGGGATGTCCTTTGGCCCCTGGCAAGAACCTGCCAGGTAAACACCACCTGTAAAGGTTTCCACAGGTCTCAACTTGGGGTGTGCCTCCTGGAACCAGCCATCACTATCTGTGGATAGGCCGAACAGCTGGCCGATACGCCCCGAATCCTTACTGGGTACCATGGCGGTTGCTAAGACCACCATATCAGCGTTCACCTTGACCGGGCGCCCCAATAAGGAGTCCTCACCACAGACCACCAATTTATCACCCAGTTGATAGATGCGTGATACCCGTCCCCGCACATACTGGGCACCTTCACTCACAGTCCGCTGGTAAAACTCATCATAGGCCTTTCCTGGTGTCCGCACATCCATATAGAAGACAATAGCTTGGCTATCTTCGATCTTCTCCAGCACCTGATGGGCATGTTTTGCTGTATACATACAGCAAGTGCGCGAGCAGTACTTCTTCCCTTTGGTATCATCCCGGGAGCCCACACACTTGATAAACACCACTGTTTTTGGTTCTTTTCCATCAGATGGCCTTAATATCTTGCCTCCGGTGGGACCTGATGCGTTGACCAACCTCTCGAATTGAAGGCCTGTGATCACATCGGGATATTTGCCATACCCATATTCGCCATAGGATTCCTTCCAATCCCAGAGATCAAATCCAGTACCCACAACAACCGCTCCAAAGCGATCCTCGATGATCTTATCCTTGTCCTCAAAATTAATGGCATCTCGGGGACAGTTCTTGGCACAAATGCCGCATTTATCCTTCGTAATCTTCCGGCAACGCTCCGGATCGATAACCGGTTTGTTGGGCACCGCCTGGGCAAAGGGCTTGTAAATGGCAGTCCTTTGACCCATGCCCTCGTCAAACTCGCTGGTAATCCGTTTGTTCGGGCATTTCTCAATACAGGCGCCACACCCGGTACAGAGGTCATGGTCTACATATTTAGCTTTCTGCCGTATTTTTACATCAAAGTTACCGATATAACCAGATACTTCCTCAACTTCGCTATAAGCCATTAAAGTAATATTAGGGTGCTGTGCCACAGCACTCATCTTTGGGGTGCTAATTCAAGCAGAGCAGTCAAGAGTGGGAAAGGTTTTATCCAGCTGGGCCATCCTACCCCCGATGGTCGCCTCCCTCTCCACAAGTGTGACATAGTACCCCGCATCAGCAACATCCAGGGCTGCCTGCATCCCGGCGATGCCCCCACCAATAACTAGAGCCTTTTTTTCGATAGGAATATAATCCTCTTGCAAAGGCTCAAGATGAGTTGCCTTGTACACAGCTGCCCGGACGAGGTCCAGGGCTTTAGCTGTTGCCTGTTCTTTATCCTTGGCATGCACCCAGGAGACCTGCTCCCTGAGATTCGTCATCACCATCATATACGGATTGCCACCTGCATCTGCCATGCATTTCCTGAATGTATCTTCATGCATGCGAGGAGAGCAGGAGGCCACCACAATCCTGTCCAGGTTATGCTCTTTGACCTTTTCTTTGATCAAATCCTGTCCAGGCTCAGAACACATATACTGATAGTCGGTGGAATAAGCCACATAGGGAAACTTTTTTGCCTCCTCCGCCACCAAATGGCAGTCCACTGTGCTGGCAATATTTGAACCACAGTGGCAAATAAAAACACCTATTTTTTTCACCAGGCTCCTACCTCCTTTACGCTTTTTCTTCTACTTTCTCTCGTTTGCTGATCCCCGCAACCAATGGTAACGGGTCAACAAAATGCCTGTTCAAGCCAATTTCCTCTGGACTTGCTCCAAAAGATAGGGCCATTAATTCAGTAAAATAAAAAACCGGCAAATTAAAATTAGTTTTGTATTTCTTATTAACTGTTAACTGGTGAAGATCCAGGTTCATCAAGCACATGGGGCAGGCGGTTACCAGACACTCTGCGCCACAGATTTCAGCAACACGCAATATTTCATGAGTTAATGGCAGGCCATCATCAGGTGACAGAGTAATCTGCCCTGCACCACAGCATTCAGTTTTATGTGGCCAGTCCACAGGTGTCCCCCCTAGGCTAGAGATCAGATTATCCATGCTCTGGGGGTCCTCAGCGCGGTCAAAATGACCCAATTTAGGCGGCCGTACTAAATAACACCCATAATAACAGGCCACCTTTAATCCATTGAGCGGTTTTGCAACATCTGACTCAATCCGCTCCAGACCTATTCCATCAACAAAAACCTCCAAGAGTGACTTAGTGTTGTTGGCTGCATGGTAATCCATATCGATAGCCTCTGCCACTCGCTGCTGTGTTTTTTCATCTTGCCGTACTTCCGCCTCTACAGTCTTAAAACGGCTGTAGCAGGCAGCACAAGGCACAGCCACATCCAGACCCTCTTTTTCAGCCAGGGCTAAATTGCGAGCAGGCAGAGCAAGGGATAATAAATGATCCATTGCATGGGCTGAGCTGGCACCACAGCAGTTCCAACCAGGCAGTTCCCATAAATCAAGACCCACTTTGCTCGCGCACCAGGCGGTAGAAAGCCTGAATTCGATACCTGTGGTATCAAGCGAGCAACCAGGATAATAGGCAACCTTCATTTTAATCAACCCCCATTTCCCGTACCCTGGCAAAAATTTTCTTCACTGCGCCTCCATCATCCACCTTCGGAGCAAAAACGTGTAATTTTCCCTTTTGCATCATCTTTGGTCCTAAGTCAACATTATTAAACAATTTTTTTGAACGCATGTTGAATTTCATCATCAACTCTGTTTCAGCGACACGACCATGATTTTCCACTGACTCT
>JBASML010000011.1:0-3485 GCA_049656845.1 Syntrophaceticus sp. | reverse complement strand
GGAGCTTTCCGTGAGATCTATGGTGTTGAGCACTTGGACAAAGTAATTAAAATCGATCAGTCCCCTATCGGGCGTACTCCCAGGTCAAACCCGGCCACCTATACCGGAGCCTTTGACGGGATTCGGGAGCTTTTTTCCTTAACACCTGCAGCACGTATGAAGGGCTACCGCCCAGGGCGTTTTAGTTTCAATGTACGTGGTGGACGCTGTGAGGCCTGCCGTGGGGATGGCATTATCAAGATCGAGATGCACTTCCTGCCGGATGTCTATGTTCCTTGTGAGGAGTGCAAGGGGAGGCGCTACAATCGTGAAACACTGGAGGTCAAGTATAAGGGGAAAAATATTGCTGAGGTTCTGGATATGACGGTTAGTGAGGCCAATGATTTTTTCCAGAACATCCCTAAGGTGAACCGCAAGCTGCAAACATTGGTTGATGTGGGGTTAGGCTACATCAAGCTTGGACAGCCTGCTACCACCCTTTCAGGTGGGGAGGCCCAGCGGGTCAAACTGGCCACAGAGCTTTCACGGCGCAGCAATGGACGCACTCTTTACATTTTGGATGAGCCCACAACAGGCCTGCATAAAGAGGATATCAGGAGGCTTCTGCTGGTCCTTGAAAGGCTTGTGGAAACCGGCAATACGGTTGTGGTCATTGAGCACAACCTCGATGTAATCAAAACAGCGGACTACATTATCGATCTTGGCCCAGAAGGTGGAGCTGGAGGAGGTCAAGTGATAACATCTGGAACACCTGAAGAGATTGCAGTTCATCCTACATCTTATACAGGTCGCTACCTCAAAGAGGTGCTCCAAGTTGCCAACCCCACCCAGCGCCAGGCCGATAAAACCGCTCTGGCTAGAGCGTGACCCGGGGATGGGAGCGGCCAAACCAGGTCGTGACACTTGGTGGGCGGGAATCTCACCAGGCAAGGTTGACCAGCCACCTGTAGCCAGCCTTGGAGTAGAGCCGGTAACAGCTGTGTTAAGCGTAGGCAACTGAGACAGCAGGCTGAAAGCCATAATAAAGCAATAAATAACCCTGGTGGAAATGTGGGAAACAGGAACATGATCCACAAGGAGATGGTATGAGTGGCATCAGCAAATACAATACAGGATTTCAAAAAGGATCTTGACCTTATCCCTGACCGGCCTGGGGTTTATTTATTTCGCAACCGAGCTGGTAGGGTTATTTATGTGGGGAAGGCGGTTTCTTTGCCTAACCGTTTGCGCTCCTACTTTCAGCCCCGGGGGCTAATTGAGCGGATTAGAAAAATGACTGAGGAAGCGGCACGCCTGGAGTATATCGTCACTGATACCGAAGCAGAGGCCCTGGTTCTGGAATGCAATTTAATCAAGGAGTACCGTCCAAAGTACAATATCGACCTGAAGGATGATAAATCTTATCCCTATATCAGGGTGACCGCAGAAGAGTTTCCCAGGGTGATGATGACGCGTAATCTGGTGCGGGACGGCTCCCGCTACTTCGGTCCCTACCCTAATGTGGGCGCAGTCAAAGAAACCCTGGACTTCCTACGCAAGATCTTCCTCTTTCGCTCCTGTCCTGACCACAATCTGGTGCCCCGCAGTAGAACTTGTCTCAATGGACAGATCAAACAGTGTCTGGGGCCCTGTGTTGGGAATGTATCTGCAGAAGAATACAATGAGATGATCGAGCAGCTGGTTCTTTTTCTGGAGGGAAAGACCCATGAGGTGGAAAGGCGCCTAGCCCAACAGATGAAGGATGCTTCAGAAATGCTGAACTTCGAAGAGGCTGCCCGACTGCGCAACCAATTGGAGGCAATTAAGAAACTACATGAGCAGCAGCGGGTGGCCAGGGCCACAGGGCCTGACCAGGATGTGCTTGCTGTGGGTTCTTATTTAGATGAGGTCTGTGTGATCATCCTGCGTGCCCGTGGAGGTAGTGTAGTGGCTAAAGAGCACTACTTTCTCACCGGTGCTGAGGGAATGCCGCCTGGAGAGGTTTTATCTTCCTTTATCAAGCGTTACTATCAGGGTGGGAGAGAGATCCCTGCGACAATCCTGGTCAGTTCTCCTGTTGAGGATGCTGCTCTATTGGCTGTTTGGCTTGGAGAGATGAAGGGGAGCAAGGTAGAGATCCGTTTTCCCAGGCGTGGGCAGGGAAGAGAACTGGTAGGGATGGCCAAAGAAAACGCTGCTCTAATCGCAGAGCAGCGCTGCCGTCGTTCTCTGAGATCCCAGGAGAAGGGGATGGCGCTGACCCTGGCTCTACAGGAAGCCCTGGATCTAAAGCATCCCCCGCGCAAAATCGAGTGCATCGACATCTCTCACCTGGGAGGGGAAGAGACCGTAGCGTCTTTAGTCTCTTTTACAGATGGGCAGCCCGATAAAAAGCATTACCGGCGCTACAAGATCAAAACAAAAACTGATGGTGATGATTATGCGGCTATGCGGGAGGTAGTGAGGCGCAGGTTCAAGAATACAGACCAAGACGACCTGCCTGATCTGCTGGTGCTCGACGGTGGCAAGGGACAACTTAATTCAGCCTTAGCCGCCTTACGGGAGATAGATTGCCCTCCTCCGGATTTGGTTTCTCTGGCTGAGGAGGATGAAGAGGTTTACCTGCCGGGATACAGTGAACCACTTGTTCTGCCTCGCAACCACCTGGGATTGCATCTGTTGCAGCAGACCAGGGATGAGGCTCACCGCTTTGCTCTCAGCTACCAGAAAAAGCTGCGCCAGCGCAAAATGAAGGCTTCTATCCTCAGGCAGGTGCCGGGGATCGGCAAGAAGAGGCAAGAAGCCCTGCTCAGGCATTTCGGCTCCCTTGAGCGTATACGCAAGGCCTCTGTGGATGAACTGGCTGATGTGTCGGGGATGAACAGAAAGGCTGCAGAGGCGTTGTACCAATTTCTACACCATGACTAACAGGATGCTTGCTTTTTTGATTTATTTTTCCAGCCTCCCCATTCCCACATTTTCAAGCGGCATGATCAATTTTTTATCAACAACTAACTACTAACAATTAATAATTAATAACTAACACTAACCACTACCCAACCACCAGCCAGGTTTATTTTATTGCCTTGTTAACACTAGATAGCTTTCTAATGTTTTATCGATCATAAAATACTTGTGTAAAAACTTTTAAGGGTGCAAGTATGCATTTGCATATTCTGAAAGATACAATCAAATAGCGGATAACAGCTTAGTATGAGATTGCTTTTCTGAGTACCATATGCATATAAGTTGTATAACCTACGTTGATATATCTGCTGCCTTTGCGATGGTGGCAATGTCATCTTTGGGATATGGTAAACTAGTAGTAGCAGATCATAGAGTGGAGGACTTGGAGTGGAGGACTTGAGGATGCAGAAAGTTAAACTGGTAGCCATTGATTTAGACGATACCTTACTCCGGGATGACCTGACCATCTCGCAGTTTTCTATGGATATTTTGAAAGAGGTACAGGAAGCAGGAGTTATTGTTACTCTGGCCACTGGGCG
>JBASML010000010.1:0-1655 GCA_049656845.1 Syntrophaceticus sp. | reverse complement strand
GCTCGGCACAGGTGATCCGGATGTGCATAAAGATTTCTTGCCAGAGGTCGGGACTGTTGTAGAAAAAGCACACTATATACTGCCGGACCGGCACTGCAAATGATATTGAGGAGGCAAAGATGAAACAATTAGGTTTGGTTGTTAATTTGCGCAAAGCCCGGGGCGGAAGGTTTCTTGACATCCTTGTAGAATGGTTTGAACAGAGAGGGGTCAAGGTTGTGCTTCCCCAGTCTACAGAACTTATGTATATACCCCCTTTTGGATGCCCTGAGATCGATTTTCAGGAAGAAGTTGACGTGATCATGGTACTGGGGGGAGATGGGACACTGCTGGGGGTGGCGCGGCAGGTAGCAGATAAGGGAATTCCTATTTTGGGTGTAAATTTGGGTCAATTGGGATTTCTCACTGATTTAGAGATGCCGGATCTTTTCCCCTGTTTAGAGAAATTGGTGGAGAATGATTATGAAGTCGAATCTCGTATGATGCTGGAGGCCCAAGTCCTACGCAAGGGTTCACCTGTAAAAAGCATGGTAGCTTTTAATGATGTGGTTATCGGCAAGGGTCCAATCTCCAGGATAATCAGATTGGAGACCTATGTTGGTAGTGACTATCTGGCAACTTATAGAGCGGACGGAATTATTGTCGCATCACCAACCTGTTCCACTGCCTACTCCCTTTCTGCAGGTGGACCAATTGTCAATCCCGAACTGGAAGTAATGATCGTTACACCTATTTGCCCTCATACATTACATGCCAGACCCATAATACTCTCTGATAAACAGGAGATTCGGGTAATTATGAGAACTGATACCTCAGAGGTGATGCTTACCATCGATGGACAGGTGGGCTTGCCGCTACAAAAAAACGACAGTGTTGTGGTTCGTAAAGCAGATGTTTATACAAGGCTTGTCAAAGTAAAAAATCGCTCCTTTTCCGAGGTTCTGCGTCTGAAATTTCGGGGAGGAAATAAATAAAACGGGGAAAGTGTAACTTTTATGAAACTGCGAAGGCAGAAGGCTATACTAGAAATCATCGAAGAAAAACCAATCACCACCCAAAGCCAATTATCGGAGGAACTGCTTAAACGGGGCATTAAAACCACCCAGGCGACCATTTCCAGGGATATCAAAGAATTGCATCTGGTGAAGGTTCCTATAGGTCCCGATTCCTACCGTTATGCCAAGCCACAGCAGGTAGATACGCCTCAAAGTTATGAGCGCCTGCGACGCCTTTTCAGGGAAAATGTAGTTAAATACGATTACTCCGAAAATCTCATTTTAATACAAACCCTACCCGGAGCTGCGCACAATGTGGCATTTGCTATAGACCATTCAGGTTGGAAGGAACTCTTGGGAACCGTTGCCGGGGATGACACCATCTTGATGATCATCAAACCGCGTGATGCTGTCCGCCAAATAATGGAGCGCATTGATGAGCTGTTGGGTTGAGGGGGATATAGATGCTGATCCAGCTTATGATCCGGAATTTTGCCTTGATCGAAAATATAGAATTGATGCTTGGCCCGGGGTTAAATGTATTGACCGGGGAAACTGGAGCAGGTAAATCCATAATCATCGATGCTATGAATCTGCTGGTGGGGGAGCGCGCCTCCAGTGAACTGGTACGCAGTGGTGCAGACAAAGCACAGATAGAAG
>JBASML010000009.1:0-3588 GCA_049656845.1 Syntrophaceticus sp. | reverse complement strand
TGATCACGGGATGTGGTGGCGGATACGGCGACCCATACAAGCGTCCTGTGGAGAAGGTGCAGGATGATGTAAAAAACGGCTATATTACCCTTGAGCAGGCCTGAATAATTATGGTGTCCGGCTTGCTGCGGAAGACTTGACTGTATTGGAGCTGGCACCGGAGAGGGAATAGATTATCTATATGGTTCATAATTTCTTGTTACCGGGCAGGAATCGACAGATTTTTCTTGAATTATATAGATACCGATATTAGACAATAAAATAGTTCATGTTTTCGAGCCTTTTATCCTACAGCTTAAAGCCATGGATAATAATCGGACGAAAGGGGCGTTTACTCGCTCCCCAGGGTGTGGCTGGAAACGGCTGTGCCTCCCGTGTTTGGAAAGAAGATATGGCATTTTTTAAGGGGGCAGCAAGATTTGTTGCTGCTCATGTAAGTAGATAGATTAATTCTGTCTGCATATGTTAATACCCAAAGCCAGCATCAACTTTTCGATGCTGGCTTATGAGTTTGTTATCAATTTATTTTTAGCGAACAGGTAAGCTGATAAAACTTGAAGCAATAATGATCATTTTTTTGCATTCGGCAAAAAACCAGGCGGGTTTATATCGTAGAAATGAGGTGATATTAAGAATATACTCATTTAAATATGATTAAGAAAGTGTGCAATCAATTCAAAATGGGGGAGGAAGATCATGAAAAGAGTACGGACATTGACACTTTGGATGGCGATTGTTTGCTTGATTGTAGCCTTACTGGCAGTTGGTGGTTGCAGTCAGAATAATTCGGACGCAGATAAGCAAGGGAAGAACGAGAAAGACATAAAGCAAGAAGAACAAAGCCTGATGGTTTATAGCGGAGCGGGCTTACGCAAGCCTATGGATCAGATAGGACAGGCCTTCGAAGAGAAAACAGGAGTAAAAATCAACTTCAATTATGCCGGTTGTGCCCAGTTGTTAGGGCAGATGGAATTGACCGAGGAAGGGGACGTTTTTGTAGGTGGGTCATTAAATGATATGGAAATTGCTCAGCAAAAGGGGTTTACTAAAGAGTACCACAAGGTGGTGTATCACATCCCGGCTATCGGTGTTCCCAAAGGTAACCCGGCTGGTATCACCTGCCTGGCAGACATGGCCAAACCAGGGGTGAAACTGGTTCTTGGTGATGCACAATCCAATGCCATTGGCAAAAAGGGTGAGAAAATCTTCGCTAAAAACAATCTTGATGTGGAGAAAAATGTAGTGGCGCGGGATGCTACAGTAAACGAAATTGTGACTCACCTGGCTATGAAACAGGGTGATGCTGGGTTGATCTGGGAAGATAACGGTTTTAGTGCCAAGGATATCGAAATTATCCCCATTCCTGAGGAACAGAATATTATTGATATGGTACCGATTTGCTGTCTAAGTTTCACCAAGCAGCCAGAGTTGGCTCAGCAGTTTGTTGATTTTGTCATTTCCAAGGAAGGCATTGCGATTTTCGAAAAGAATGGTTTCAAACCAGTAAAATAGCTGGCTAGCATAGGAAAGCAATTATGGTCAGGCTTGATCCGAGCCAGGCCATTGTTTTGACAAATAAGCCGCTACAGTGTTCCGCATTTTAAGTCCGGGGTAAGGAGGATAGAGTGGTGGAGCAACCCAGATTGGATAAAGGCAGCCGTTCTTCTAATGATAGCAATCCGCCAATCCGCAGCAGGCGAGTACGATTACCAGGCAATCAAATTTTCCAGGGATTGTTGATTACCCTCATGGTCCTGGCTTTAATAGTGGTATTTAGTGCCATTGTTAATGTGGTATGGAAAGGAGTCGGGGGTCTGGCTGCATGCCTGGCGACCGAAGAAATTCAGTTTGCTATAAGGCTTAGTTTTTTCACCTCTATTACCTCTACTCTGATTTGCATTCTTTTCGCTCTGCCAGTGGCTTATGGTTTGGAACGCTTGAAGATTCCGGGGCGCAGGCTGATCAGCATCATCTTGGATCTGCCAATGTCGCTACCGCCATTAGTTTCAGGTGTGGCCTTGCTGCTGTTGTTGGGCAATACTGTGGTGGGGCGAACACTGGCTGAATACGGCCTCAAGTTTGTCTTTTCTGTAAACGGGATAATTCTAGCCCAATTCTTTATTATCACACCATATATGATCAGGGTATTGAAATCTACTATGGCTGATATCAGCCCGCGACTGGAATTTGTGGCTCGCACTCTAGGGTGCTCACAGTGGCAGGCCTTTATTAGGGTTACCCTTCCTCTGGCTCGCAATGGCATCATCGCTGGCCTGGTAATCTGCTGGGCGCGGGCAATCGGTGAGTTCGGCTGTTCTTTGATGCTGGCTGGTGCAACACGTATGAAAACTGAGACACTGCCGATGGCTTTATATTTGAATATGTCAGTTGGCGATTTGCAAATGGCTATGGCTTCGGCTACCTGTTTAATTGTTATTTCCCTGGTGGCACTATTAATTTTTGAATTGCTGGGAAGTATTGTAGGTCCTACCTCACAAAGAATATAGACCTGAGGAGCCATGATATGATTCGTTTAACTAATTTGAGCAAACACTTGTGTGATTTTACACTAAGCGAAATAAATCTGACGGTGCAAGACAATGAGTATTTTGTCATAGTGGGGCCCACTGGAGCCGGGAAAACAGTCCTATTGGAAACCATCGCCGGGATGTACCCGCCGGATAAGGGGGAAATCTGGATCAATGGCTGCAATGTTACCTCTAAATGCCCGGAAGAGAGAAATATTGGCTTTGTCTATCAAGACTACCTGTTGTTTCCCCACTTGAAGGTGAGGGATAATATTCTATTCGGCTTGAAAATTAGAAGGCTTTCACAGCGTTCAATGAATGATGCCCTGGAGCAAATGGTGGCTTTGCTGAGAATCGGGCATTTGCTGGACCGCTACCCTGCTACGCTGAGCGGGGGAGAGCAGCAGCGGGTAGCCTTGGCTAGGGCAATGATCACATCGCCTCAGGTGCTGCTGCTGGATGAGCCATTGAGTGCCCTGGATCCTCCTACACGAGAAGAGTTTCAAACTGAACTGAAACGTATTCACCAGTATACAAAAACAACCACCATACATATAACCCATGACTTTGATGAAGCTATGGTGCTGGCCGACCGTATGGGGATTATCCGCAGCGGCAAACTGGAGCAGGTAGGGCGCCCCCTGGATCTTTTCCACAAACCGCGCTCCCGGGAAATTGCCCGTTTTGTGGGGATTGATAACATTTACCCCGCAGTGGTTCGAGAATACGGGCAGGAAAAATACGTTGAATTGGGTTCTCTCCGCTGGCGGGTACTATCTGAATTGGATGGAGAGGTGCAGGTTGCTATTCGCCCGGAAGACATTATACTGGCCAGAGAAGATTTTACCAGCAGTGCTCAAAACCGTGTGCGGGGAATAGTAAGTGCCATATCTCCCAGAGGAGGTATGGTAAAAGTAACATTGGATGCGGGCATTCCACTGGTAGTATTGATTACCTCTAAGGCACGCGAAGAAATGAAACTGGAATTGGTACAGGAACTGTGGGAGATCTTCAAGGCCACAGCTGTGCATGTTTTCAAGTGATTTGAGCTGATAAGTTC
>JBASML010000008.1:0-10900 GCA_049656845.1 Syntrophaceticus sp. | reverse complement strand
ATACGGCACTGGACACACTTGCCACAGGATTCTGACTGAGTGAAATCCAGGAAAAACCGCGCTACGTCAACCATACAAGTGGTCTCATCCATAACTACCATACCCCCGGAGCCCATGATCGCCCCGGTCTGGTTTATGGAATCGTAATCAACCGGGGTATCCAGCAGTTCTTCAGGTATACAGCCACCAGAGGGGCCTCCCATCTGGACCGCTTTAAACTTCTGATCCCCCTTGATTCCACCCCCAATATTAAATATTATTTCTCGGAGGCTGAGACCCATAGGCACTTCCACCAGCCCACCCCGCTTAATCTTGCCTGCCAGAGCAAAAACCTTGGTGCCAGGGCTTTTATCAGTTCCCATCGCGGAAAAAACCTTGCCCCCATTAGCCATAATCCAGGGTACATTAGCATATGTTTCTACATTATTGATGTTGGTGGGTCTCCCCCAATAACCAGACTGAGCGGGAAAGGGCGGCTTTAAGCGGGGCATTCCTCTCTCTCCCTCAAGTGATGCGATCAATGCTGTTTCTTCACCACAAACAAAAGCTCCAGCCCCTTGTTTGATCCTTATTTCAAAGTCAAAATTGGTTCCGAAGATATTTTTGCCCAGCATTCCTTCTTCTTCTGCCTGTTGGATGGCCAGCTCCACCCTGCGTATGGCAAGGGGATACTCAGCTCTACAGTAGATGAATCCTTGATTCGCTCCAACTGCATAACCAGCAATAGCCATACCCTCTAGAACCGAATGTGGGTCTCCCTCCAAAAGGCTGCGGTCCATAAAGGCACCGGGGTCTCCTTCATCAGCATTGCAGACACTGTACTTGACATCTCCTGGATTCCTGCGGGCTGCATCCCACTTAAACCAGGTAGGAAAACCTGCTCCCCCACGGCCCCTCAGTCCCGATTCCTTAATTTCAGAGATTACATCTTCTGGGGTCATCTCGGTGACTACATGTTTTAAAGCCTGATAACCTTTATGATCTATGTAATCCTGGAGCTGTTCGGGATTAATGATACCGCAATTCCGCAGAGCCACCCTCTTTTGGCCTGCCAGGAAATCGCACTCCTTTTCTGGAGCAGATAATAAGTATTTCTCTAGCGGAGATTGTTTTTTAATATGCTCATCAAAGATCTGCTTTACCACTTCTGGGGTCACATACCCGTAGGTAAAAATTCTTTCCTGGTCATCGACCAATTCCAAAAGCGGTTCAGCATGACACATTCCGATACAGCCTGTAGTCTGAACTTCAATATCCAATCCCCGTTCCCGAACCTCTGTTTCGACACTCTCTTTTATCTTGTTGGCACCAGCAGCTATCCCGCAGCTTCCTAATCCAATCTTTATTTTCATTTTTCTTCCCCTCCCTCGCAGACCTGCTGTTCTGATGCAGCTAGATCCCTTATTATCTTGAGGGCTCTATCAGGAGTAAGAGGGCCATAAGCCTGATCATTGATCATCATTACAGGAGCCAAGCTGCAACAGCCTAGGCAAGCTACACAATTTAGAGTAAAAAGACCATCAGAAGTTGTTTCATCAGGCTTTATTTTTAGTTCCTCACAAACAGCTGTCAGGATGCGTTGAGATCCGTTAACATGACAGGCTGTACCTTGACACAGCAGAATATGATATTTGCCGACCGGCTGCAGCCGAAACTGTGTATAAAATGTTGCAACCCCATAAATCTTTGCTGGTTTAATCTTCATGGTAGCAGCAATATGATCCATCACCTGTTGCGGAAGATAGCCGTAAATAGCCTGTACTCCTTGAAGGATAGCAACTAAGCTGCCCTTCTTGCCTCTATATTGTTCTAGCAGTTCCTGTAGAGATTGCCAGGTCTTGGCATCATCCTGTAAATCATTTTCTTGCTGGTTTTTGCGCTGACAGGTACATGACACAGAGAAAATCCTCCCCTCGTCTTGTTTTATTACTTGATCTACCACTCAATAACACCACTTATGTGGCCATTTCAACTGATTATCTAGTCCATTTCTGCCTGCCGGACCAATTCTTCCACCTTATCAGAGCTACTGACCGGATCAAACCGGACGATCTGGGCAGCTAATGGAGATTGGGTGATTCGTACTTTGTTTCCCTTCATAATTGGTATTTCTTCTTCACCATCGATGGTCAGAATTGTCCTGTGACCGCTAATCACTTCAAATTCCAGTTGTGATGATGATCTGATCACCAAAGGCCTTGATGATAAAAATTGAGGACAGATAGGGGTTATTGCTAATGCTGAAACACAGGGATCAAGTATTGGTCCTCCCGCAGACAAAGAGTAAGCTGTTGACCCAGTAGGTGTAGCACAAATAACACCATCCCCCTGGTATGTTGTATAGTAATTACCATCTACCAGAAATTTTATTTTAATGGTGTGTAAAACACATGTCTTGATCACAGCATCATTGAGAGCTACTGTCTGATGCGCGTTTACCAGACCATCTTGCAGCAGTTGAACATCGATCATCATTCTCTTTTCTATTTGATACTTCCCCTGCAGTACTAGATCAACAATATCAACCAGATCCTCGACTTCAACACTGCTGAGAAATCCTACAGTTCCAAGATTCACACCCAGGATTGGGGTTCCCATTGGAGCAAAATAGCGGGCTGTTTTTAAGAGTGTACCATCACCACCAAGGACAAAAACCATATCCAGAGGATTAGAATTGTGGTAGTTCAGTTGATGCAACTCCAGACTCTCTGCTGATACTCCTCTGGCCAGCAAAAATCTATATAATTCCTTGGCCAACCTGTGAGCCCGAAGATCATTTTTATAAACAATCAGTGCCTTTATCGGAACCACCCTCTCAACAGCAACATTTTATGAAAAATGGTTTGGACAGAACTACATGACAAACTGCATGTGTTCTGTCCAAACTGATTGGTTAAGACTTATTATTGTTTCTTAGACCAGCGAAAACCCTTTCCTCGGTCAGTGGGATTTCTGTAAAACGCACACCGGTAGCATCATAAACAGCATTAACAATAGCCGGCGCAGTAGGTACGAGGCCTGTTTCTCCAACACCCTTTGCTCCAAAAGGGCCACTGGGATCATTTGATTCAACTAAAATTGCTTCTATTTCAGGTATATCCGCCGCAGTAGGCAAGAAATAGTTATGGATACTATAATTCTGCTGCTTACCCTTATCATTGTACTTAATTTCTTCACTGGTCGCGTAGCCAAGACCCTGCACAAGACCACCTTCTATCTGTCCTTCACAGATCACAGGATGAATCGCTTTGCCTACATCATGGACGCCGACCAACTTAATTACTCTTACCTGCCCTGTCTGCAGGTCGACTTCAACTTCAGCAAAATGAGCTTCCCATGGTGGAGAGTTGGGGGGTACAATCCGCCCCACACCGATAAACTGTTTGCAGCGCAAATGGGCATGTTTTGCTAATTCTTCCAGAGAGATGCTTCTTTTCTCCCCCTGAGTCACAAATACTACTGAATCCTTCATGTCCAATGTTTCGACAGGCACATCTAACAGTTCAGCAGCATATTCCAATACCTGTTTCTTAGCATCTTTTGCTGCTGCAATAACCGCTAAACCGGCTGCATACAGAGTACGGCTGGCATGGCTGCCGATATCAAAGGGGGTACTAGCCGTATCCCCAAAGGTAATATTAACCGTATCCAACTTCACACCAAGCTCCTCAGCTGCGAGCTGCGGTAGTGTGGTGGATGTTCCAGTCCCTATATCGGGAACTCCAGAAGCCAAATGAACAGAACCATCCTGCTGAATTGTTATGTAGGCGTTGTCGTAATCCACACAGAAGGGCCAGGAATTACTCACATGGGAACCAACTCCTACGCCGATACCTCGCACCTTGGTTGATCCTGGTTTGTTTAATTTGCCGCGCCTTTCCCAACCAATGCTTTTGGCGCCCTTTTCGATGCACTCGGCTAAACCGCTGGAACTGCAGGGATAAGGCAGGCACCATGGATCTCCAACCTTCATCATGTTTTTCAAACGCAATTCCAGGGGATCCATCCCTAGTTTTTCAGCAACCATATCGACAACAGATTCCTGCGGAAAAACACCCTGGGGATTACCAAAACCGCGCATTGCCCCTGCTGGTGTAGTGTTGGTGTAAACACAGTGCCCCAAATATTTTTGATTCGGGATATGGTAGACCGACAAGGTCATGGCACCCATTACACCAGGCACTTCACAACTGAAACTGCAGTACGCCCCAGCATTCAAAACACCCTTCATATCCAATGCATGGAAGGTGCCGTCCTTCTTAACTCCTAATTTATACCATACATAGCCACCGTGACGTGTATCAGATGCAATAAAGTCCTCTTCTCTAGTATAGACTACCTTAACAGGGCGCTTGGCCTTCATTGCCAGAGCAACTGCAATGGTTTCCGCTTTAGCGCTGCAGCCAATACGCACACCAAATCCTCCACCCACATACGGTGGATTGAGCACCCTGATCTTACTGTGAGGCACTCCAAAAGCTTTAGAAAGAATCATGCGGGTCGGATGCGGGGTTTGGGTAGTGGACCAAACTGTAATATCTCCGTCTTGGGTCACCTGGGCTACTGCAGCTTGTGTCTCCATCTGGACCTGCTTTTGGACAGGCAGCTTAAACCTCTCTTCAATCACCAGATCGCTTTCTGCAAATCCCTTTTCTACATCACCCATGCCTAGCCTGACAACATCTCCGGGGATATTCTTACCCTCTTTACAGCCACTGTGGATATGTGGAGCTTCCTCTTTCATGGCTTCCAGGGGATCAAAAACCGCTGGCAGCTGCTCGTATTCCACTTCGATCAACTTCAATGCCTGCCGAGCAATTTCCTCACTGACCGCTGCTACTGCCGCCACTTCATCCCCTACATAGCGCACAACATCATCAAAAATGTACTGGTCCAGCACAGGTTCCAGATCTGGCACTGTAAAGGTCATGGTGGCAGAAGTGTTGAATTTAATCTTGGGAACGTTTTCATGATAGGCAACCGCTTTTACCCCTGGCAACTGCTCCGCTTTTGAGACGTCAATCTTCTTGATTCTAGCATGGGGATAAGGACTGCGTAGTACCTTAGCATAGAGCATTCCTGGCAGCTTAACATCAGTACTGAATATAGCCTCACCAGTAACCTTTGCCAGAGCATCCCTTCTCTTTACACTCTTACCAACTATATTTAGTTCATTTGTGTTCTTTTCGGCGCTCATCTTTTCCCCTCCTTTACCGTTTTTCCTGGAGCTTCTGTGCAGCCGCCTCAACAGCTTCTTCGATTTTGACATATCCCGTACAACGGCAAATATTGCCTGCTATAGCTTCCCTGATTTCATCTTTTGTAGGATTTGAGTTCTCATCCAAGAGTGCCTTTGATGACATGATCATTCCCGGAGTACAAAAACCACACTGAACAGCCCCAATGTCTATGAAGGCCTCTTGAACTGGATGTATCTTTTCCTTAGCTACCCCTTCAATAGTTTCCACATTGGCACCCATAGCTTTCAAAGCAGGAACCAAACAAGAAGCAACAGCCTTGCCATTCATTATCACTGTGCATGCCCCGCATTCTCCCTTTCCACAGCCTTTCTTGGTACCTGTTAGTTCAAGCTTATCCCTGAGAACATCAACAAGCATATCTGAGGGAGACACCGGTATTTCCACAGGTTCACCATTAAGAATAAATTTCAGCATCTTCAAACTCATGGTCAGCCTCCTCCCATTAATATCAGTTTTTCATTTTTGTTTGAGCCACTGCCGTAGCCAGAGCTCTTTTGACCAAAACCGGAAGAACCCCCATGCGGTATTCACGAGAACCTCTGACCATACTGCTTCTTGGGTTAGCGTTTTCCAAAGCCAGCTGAGCAGCATTTTCAACAACTTCATCAGTTACAGGTGATTCTTTCAGAAATTTCTCAGCCTCAATAGCCCGCACTGGTCCCACACCTACCGGTGCCATAACTAGGCGCACCCATTCAAATTGATCACCTTTTATGGAAACCATTGCTGCAACATTAAGCATAGGAAGAGCCAGGGCTTTGCGCTGGCAAAGCCGGACAAAAGAAGTGCCCTGATGGCTCTGAGGAGCAGCAAATCTAATTCGGGTAACCAGTTGGGAAGTGCTGTCTACGGTTGATTTACCTATACCAGCGTACATGTTTTCTATCGGTACATACTCAACCCCTGAAACCGAATTTATTTCTGCCTCTGCTCCTAGTGCTACCAATGCTACTGCTGTATCAGCAGCTGGCTGGGCGTTGGTCACGTTGCCGACCACAGTCGCGATATTTCTAATTTGAAGTGAACCAACGGACCTGGCAGCCAGGGCTAAAGCAAAGGCATGTTCTTGAATCAGCTGCGATTTAGCAACCTGGTTATGTGTTACTGCAGCACCAATCGAGATAACACCGTCTGTAAATTCAATTTTCTTCAGTTCATCGATATTACTGATATCGATGAAAGCATCAGCTGTAACCTTTTCTGCTTGATGATCTATTATAAGATCTGTGCCCCCAGCGATAATCCTGGCCTTGCCGTTATTCTCTTTTAACAATAGCAGGGCATCTTGCACTGAATTGGGAAGGTAATACTCTTGCAGCATCACTTCAACCTCCTTTTGCATACATGAGATTAAGGGAAAAAAGATTAAGGGATAAAAGCTTGAACAAATTTTGTTCTATTTTCACCTCCTAAAAAGATTCACTTTACATACCCCCATTTAATCCTTACATATAAATTAAGCAAAAAAAATGCCAACCCTCAAAATATCTAAAAGGCTGGCATTTAGAACTGAAAAGACTATATTACCACACATTATAGAGTTACTACAGAATATCCGAACACCCCCATAGTTATTATTTACCTACAATATATCGGCTGCTAGCCAAAAGTTTGGCCAACGGCATATTTTTATTTACCTCTTTCATTGTAGATATATCGCAGTGTTCTCGGGCTGATATTAAGCAGTTTTGAAGCCTCACATCTATCTTGCCCAGTTTTTTCCAGAGTAGCTTTTATAATTTCTTGAGCTATATAGTTCTCTTCCCGGTCAAAAATATTTTTTAACTCAGGCCAATCAATCTCTTTTTGTTTAGAAATTACAGATAAGAAATGTTGAGAATAACTATGAATTAATTCATCTATATCATGAGAAATATCTTGATATTGAATATTATTAGGCTGTAAAATAGATTCGGGAAGGCATTCAGGACCCATTTCATCACTTCTTCGTACAGCAATCGCCCTAGTTACTGCATTGCATAGTTCTCTGATATTCCCAGGCCATCTATAGTGCATCAGCAAATCCATTGCTTTTTCATTGAATCTAACATTACGTCTATCTTCCTCCAAAGCAATATTTTTTCTGATGAAATAATTTGTTAACGGAACTATATCCATAGGTCGTTCGCGCAAAGGGGGGACTTTTAAACTAATAACATCAAGGCGAAACAATAAATCCTCTCGAAACTTTTTCTCCTTGACAGCTTTCCGCAGGTCTTTATTGGTTGCTGCAATAATCCGGACATCTGTCTTAACCGGTTTTTCTCCACCTACTCTATAAAACTCCCCTTTTTCCAGAACCCGCAGCAGCTTGACTTGAATTCCCGGTGAAGCATCCCCAACTTCATCAAGAAAAAGTGTCCCACCATCTGCTAACTCGAAAATACCGCGTCTGGTGCCCTGGGCACCGGTAAAAGCGCCTTTTTCATGGCCAAAAAGTTCGCTTTCCAGAAGTGTTTCAGTAAGTGCCCCACAGTTAACGCATAAAAATGGTTGCTTGGCTCGGAAACTGTTTGCGTGAATGAACCTTGCTACCAATTCTTTTCCTGTACCGGTCTCACCTTCCACCAAAACCGATATCTTCTTTTCAGCCACCTTCTGGGCAAGTAAAAGCACATCTTTTAATGGACTGTTGTCTGACAGGATAATTCCAAATTGAGAAGCAATTCTCTCCAACTGTCCGTTGATAAAAAGTCTCCTGTTGGTTTTTGCTTCCATTAGTCTATCCAGTAGATGATCCAGTTCATCAAGTTCATCAAAGGGTTTTTCCAGATAATCAAATGCCCCCATCTTCATAGCCTCAACCGCTGATTTGATGGTACTATAACCTGTTATTATTACAACCTCACAGTTTGGATCAGCATCCTTTATTTCTTTGAGCAGTGTTATACCATCAGTATCAGGAAGTTTTAGGTCAACCAAAGCAAAATCATATTTTTTTTCGTGTATTAGTTTCTTGGCCTGTCTGCCAGAATTGGCCACAGAAACTGAATAGTTACGCTCTTCTCTCAGATAGTATTCAAAAAAGGAGCTTACTTCAACTTCATCATCGATCACAAGTACCTTCGGTTTGTTCATCAACTTCCCCCCCCCCTAATAATCTGCAACCTCTAACTGGTACACTACATCTGTACATCTGCCAAACTAAATTAAGAGCGACCATTGCTCGCAGCTGGAAGTAATAACATAAACTCACTGCCCTTACCCATCTCACTAGATACTTCAATTGACCCCCCGTGGGCTTGAGCAATACCCAAACTTACCGAAAGCCCCAAACCTGTTCCACTGTTCTTATCCTTGGTTGAAAAGAACGGTGTGAAAATATGATCAATAATTTTTTTTGGTATGCCTTTCCCATTATCAGCAACTTGGACAAAAACCATTTCCTCGTCGTCAACAACTTTAATCCCTGTGCTGATAGTAATCTTATTGTTTGTAATCCTGTCGTTCTCAACATCATTAAAGGCATCACGAGCATTAATCAAAAAGTTGATCAGCACCTGTTCCAACTGCTGTTTATTACCTTTGATCAAAGGTGTATTATCACTCAAATCCTCCATAATTTTTATATTATTTTTCTCAATTTGATAAGATATGAGAGAAAGACTGCCAGCAACTACATCATTAATAGAAAGAAGTTCAAAGCTATAGAGATCCTGCCTGGCAAAAGTAAGTAGGTTTTGAATGATCCGCTTGCATCTTTGACCACATTTTTTAATATCAAGCAGCAATTTATAATGCTTATCTGCTGGAGAAGTCCGCCGTAAAATTAAATTACAGTTGCCGATTACTGCAGTCAATGGACTATTCAACTCATGAGCAACCCCAGCTGCCATTTCTCCAATAGCAATGAGTTTTTCTGATTGATATAACTGGGACTCCATCCTTCTCCTTGAAGTTATATCAGTGATATAGATAACCATGCCGTATAGCTCATTTTGTTCATTGAATACTGGATAGGCCTGAATATTGAATATGCTTTTTGTCTGAGGATCTGTTACTTCTCGGGTTGCCATCTGCCCTGTTTCAAAGGCTTCTACAGCAGGGCAATAACGGCACTCATCACCACAACACGCAAAAATATCATAGCATTTATACTGTCCTTTATCCTTCTCGATCAGATGATTATGTTTATTATAACGCAGTACAGTAAAAGAACGATCGATGAGAAAGATGTCGCCAGCAACCGCCTTAAAGGTTTCTTCCCATTCCCTTTCACTTTCTGATACTTGGCTGTATAAACGAGCATTATGGATGCAAACCGCTAGCTGATCTGCCAGCTGCTGAGCAAAAACAACATCGCTTTCTGAATAAACATAAGCTTGCGTACTACCAAAGTTAACACTTCCAATAGCCTTGTTGCTGACCAACATGGGAGCCATAATGGAAGTCCTGATACCGATTGCGCGCAGGTCATCATCCTCCTGGTATTTATGAGTCTCACTCCAGATGTCAGGTCGTAAAAAGCAGCGCTTCTCCTTGATCGCCTTCCATGGTGCAGAATTGTCATTAGTAATTACCCAACCGGTACCAAGAATTTTTTGCTCTTTAGGCATACTCGATGTAATGACCAAATCTTTGTCCTCAATCAAACAGAAACTCAACAAATTATATGGAAGCACACTGCGCAAAGGGACAGCAACTTCATCAATAATCTCCTGAATCGACATTTCTACGTTGATTTTTTTAGCAATTTGGTGGATGATTGCAAGACGCTTATTCTGCCTGGTAAGCTCCTCTATGGCATGGTTTGTTTCACTATTGGCTGATTTGCTGGTAGGTTTTGTACTGTAATCTGTATTAGAATCGGGATCCTGATATTTAATACTCATTATCCCCACCCCTTTTTTATAATCTACACAACCCTTTTTTACTATCGGCACTCCGCATGTCATTAACTGGTTATCAAGGATTAATAAAAATAAAATAAATAAAACTAATAATATTTTGAGACAGGATGAATTTTAAAACAAATCGCGAATTTACCTCTAGATACTATTATTGGAGGTAAGCAGGATAAAAAATAACGGTAAAATATTTGATAAATGAGCTAATATTTACGTTAAGGAAAAAAGAATAAAGGAATAATTTAACATGCGAAGTATCGGTTACTACATTAATCTATTACATTACGCTGACATATTTCATCCTTTGGCAATAATACTGCATTGCTGATTGCTGGTTTCTAATGCCTCTTTCAATTTCCATTGAACGTTGTCTTCATTTACTCATTTGGATCTCTCTTCCATAATATTTTACTAAGTTAATACTACTTGTCCAAATAAGTTAGTAGGCTAGATAGGCATCCAGTAGCCGCAAACGTATCCTATAATGCTGTTCATATAGGAAAGAAAAGCAGAAATTGTGGAATGAATGAAATAGTACTTATTAGTGCTCAAAGGTAAGCTAAGCTTTCTGATTAGTTTAAATACAATTTTTTCTCTGCTTTGGGGTTCCTTCGTGATTTCTACGAAAAGATTCATTACTATTTCTGAAACATAGCGGTTTCTCTTGGCAATTTCTTTAGGCCTATGAGATCCGCCCGCCGTTTCTAACAACTAATAGCATCTATCTATTTCGACAATAAATCATATAATACCTCCCTGTTCGAGCCTGGAATATATTTTCCCTGTTCATCT
>JBASML010000007.1:0-1786 GCA_049656845.1 Syntrophaceticus sp. | reverse complement strand
CTTCAGGACTGATGCATCAGCTGCTAACTGGCGCTGCTTAAGGTATTTGAGCGATTACACCAAAATTGTTATCGCATAGATTGCTTGCCCCGGTTCTTTACAGAGCAGGGATGCGGCGATTTTTGATGCGTCAGCACTGACAATGCTTAGAACTGCTTGACAATTAAACCACACTTCTCGTTGTACTGCTTGTCCTGGACCACATAGCTTAACTTCCAGCATTCCCCTGTTCATTTTGTTCCCCCTGGTCTCCACCATCCTCTTCGGAAGGGCTCTGTTGGGGTGGTTCCGGGCGCTGCCCTGGTGCTTGTCTCCTGACATTAGGCGAGCGGAAGAGACGAGGCCTTCTATCCAGCGCCCACCAGGGTGCGCGATAAAACGTATCCTGCCATTCTCCCGGTACCGATGGTGTGATCGGGTAAAGGTACGGAACTCCAAAGGAACGAAGGGAGGCCATATGCAGCAGCAGAATCATAAAACCAAAGAAAATCCCTACCAGCCCAAATGCCCCGGCGAGCAAAAGTAAGGGATAACGCAAATACCTAATCGCAATCGATGCCGAATAGTTGGGTATAAGGAAAGAAGCAATAGCTGTCAAGGCAACAATGATCACGATAAAGGGGCTGGCAATCCCAGCAGTAACTGAGGCCTGTCCTAAAACCAGTGCTCCCACTACACCTACAGCCTGACCAACAGAGCGCGGCATACGGGTTCCCGCCTCCCGCAGCAGGTCAAAGGTAATCTCCATAATCAGGGCTTCCACAAGAGCAGGGAAAGGAACACCCTCCCTTCCTGCTGCCATACTCAACGCCAGTGATCCAGGGAGCATTTCCTGGTGAAAAGTGGTAAGGGCTACATATAGTGATGGTAAAGAGAGGGTTAAAATCAGGGCAAGCCAGCGTATAGGGCGGATGTAGTCATGCCCCTCATAGTAATCCTCCGGGGACTGTAAAAATTCGCTGAATATAACAGGTATTATAAGCACAAATGGTGTAGTATCAACAAAGATGGCTACTCTACCCTCCAACAGAGCCCCGGCAACCTTGTCTGGTCTTTCCGTGCGGTCGAGCAGTGTAAAGGGTGTCCAATAGTTATCTTTTATAAAATCTTCCACATACCCACTCTCTAATATAGAATCTGTATCTATGGATTCCAGGCGTTTTTTTGCCTCTTTTACTGTTGCCGGGTTGACTATACCTTCAATATAGGCAACACAGATATCAGTTTTAGTGATTCTGCCGATTTGCAACATATCGAAACGGAGATTAGGTGTTCTGATCCGGCGCCGCAGAAGTGCGGTGTTTGTGCGGAGGGTTTCCGTAAAACCATCCCGAGGCCCCCGCACAAAAGATTCCGCTTTTGGTTCTTCGACCGAGCGCGTCTCCCATCCCTTGACTTCGATGGCTAAGGCCTTCTCAGAACCGTTGACAAAAAGGATCGCAAACCCAGCAAGCAGCAGGTCCAAAAGCTTTCCCAGCTCTACTTCCTCTTTGACACTGTAAAATGTAACCAGCCAGTTGAGTATTAAATCATATGGGTTTTGAGGCAGAAGGTCAGGATCTCCATTTTCTAAGGTGCGCATCATCAATGGCTTGAATATTGCCTCACTGATCGATGTGCTATCAACAAGACCATCAATAAAAACTAAGGCAACACGGATCTCCCTATTGGACCCGAAATGAAAATAGCGCACGACAAAATCGCTTGTTTCGGCAAACAATTTTTTCATTAGCTCTACATTGTAATCAAGATCGGAATTGACGTGTTGTTTCAAAACATCCTCAGA
>JBASML010000006.1:0-7137 GCA_049656845.1 Syntrophaceticus sp. | reverse complement strand
GTTACAGGTAGTTTGCGCGTACGATCGATACGCACATAAATACAGTCATGGGAATCTGACTCAAACTCCATCCAAGCACCCCTATTAGGAATAATCGTAGCAGCATAGGTGCGTTTTCCAGAAGCATCATTTACAGCATTATAATATACTCCAGGTGAACGTACCAACTGGCTAACAACTACCCGCTCCGCGCCATTGATGATGAAAGTTCCCTTGTCCGTCATCAGGGGAAAATCACCCATAAAGACATCCTGTTCTTTGATTTCACCGGTTTCCCTATTTGTTAAACGCACTTTTACCCTTAAAGGAGCAGCAAAAGTAACATCTCTTTCTTTGCACTCAGCCTCAGAATATTTAGGTTCCCCTAAAGAATAATCAATAAACTCCAGGCTCAAATTACCTGTGAAATCCTGGATCGGGGAAACATCACGAAATGTCTCCCTTAGACCCTCACTCAGAAACCAATCATATGATTGTCTCTGGATCTCAATCAAGTTAGGCATCTCCAGAATCTCAGAAATTCTCCCGTAACTCCAGCGTACTTTTTCGCCAACTTGAATCTGTTTTGGAATAGCCATATTCACACCCCTCACCTTACTCGGTTTCCTGTCAAGATTTCCATCATAACCGGCAGTGGTGATGGCACTTAAATTATACCCCTACCCAATAAAATTCAACCGCCCTTCTTTCCATAATCATACAATTTTAAATCAATAGACATTTTCAAAGAATATCATATAAGTAGATGGTTGTCAAGAAAAAAACAAAAGGATACCTTTCAGGAACACCTCAGAAAAGCTCCTTTTGTTTTTCTTGCATAGCCTATATTATATATTATACCAATAAAATAAACAAATTTTTCACCGTAATGCAAAGATTTTTTGAAGGACATAATAAACTGTCACATCTGATAACTGAAATTGGCATCAATATCCTGTTGAAATCTTATTGGATTTCGACCTCTGCACCCACTTCTGTTAGCTTTGCCTTTATCTCTTCAGCCTCTTCCTTGCTGACATTTTCCTTTACTGGTTTTGGTGCAGTATCAACCACTTCTTTGGCTTCTTTGAGCCCAAGTCCAGTAATCTCGCGCACTGCCTTGATAACCTTAATTTTCTGATCGCCAACAGCCTTGAGAACAACATTAAATTCGGTTTTCTCTTCTTCTGCTGAGGTTTCCGCAGCAGCAGCAGGTCCAGCAGCTACAGCCACAGGAGCAGCAGCACTTACTCCAAATTCCTCTTCCAGGGCCTTGACCAATTCAGAAAGCTCAAGCACAGTCATTTCCTTAACAGTTTCAATAATTTCCTCAACTTTACTCATTTAAAAAACCTCCCTATTGTCCAATTTGTAATAATCTTATTCCACCTCTATGGGGGATTTGAAACACGAATTAACCAGCTGCTTTTTGATCCTGTACTGCTTTTAAAGCATAAACTAATTTCCTGATGGGCCCCTGAAGAACTCCACATAGGCCAGTAAGGGGTCCGTTAAGGCCACGCAGAACCATAGAAACCAGGACATCTCTGCTTGGCAGCTCAGCGAGAGCTTTAATAGAGGATGATCCAACTACCTCACCCTCAATGAGGCCGCCCTTAATCTCCAGCTTGCGGTTCTTTTTCACAAAATCCATTAATGTCTTGGCTGGAGCGACAGGATCCTCAAGAGAAAAAGCGATAGCAGTAGGACCCTCTAAAAACTGAGAGATGTCTGGGATTCCACTATTTTCCGCGGCAATTTTGGTCAGAGTGTTTTTGACAACCTTAAATTCAACACCGGCATCCCTGCAGCTCCTCCGGAGGTTTGTAGCTTCATCAACTTTAATGCCCTTGTAGTCTGTAAAAACTGCTGCCTTTGATGTCTTGAGTTTTTCCTCTAGCTCTGCAACAATTTTCTTTTTCTCATCAAGACTGGCCATTTCACGCCTCCTTTACCTAAAAATAAGGCCCTCTGCAGACAGCAGAGGGCCTAGTAAATACATATTAAGCACTCTTCTGACCTCGGTAGGCAAAAATTTAAGCCCTAAAGGCACCTACTGTCTGCAGTCACTTGTAAAGCATAGCAAAAAATTATTTTAAAGTCAAGAAATTTGTTCTTTCATCCTGTTTAACCTAAAGGTTTAAGTGGAGTAATTTTGACACCAGGACTCATACTCGACGAAACAACAATGCTTCTAATATACTGTCCCTTCGCTGCTGCGGGTCTAGCCTTAATCAGGGTTTCCATCAGTGTCATATAATTCTCCTTAAGGTTTTCCAGCGGAAATGAAACCTTGCCGATAGGAGCATGTACAATACCTGTTTTATCAGCACGATACTCAATCTTTCCGGCTTTGATCTCTTTGACCGCACTTTCAATATCAAAGGTCACTGTACCGGTCTTAGGGTTTGGCATCAACCCCCGGGGCCCCAGTATTTTTCCAAGTCTTCCCACAACACTCATCATGTCCGGTGTGGCCACTGCGACTTCAAAATCCAGCCATCCTTCCTGGATTTTTTTAGCCAGCTCTTCTGCACCAACATAATCCGCCCCAGCATCAGCTGCCTCCTTGGCTTTATCTCCCTTGGCAAAAACAAGTACCGTCCTGGATTTGCCTGTTCCATGGGGTAGCACCACCGCTCCCCTCACCTGCTGGTCAGCATGACGGGGATCGATCCCCAAGCGCACAGATAATTCCACAGTTTCGTCAAAATTTGCTGAGGCATTCTCCTTGACAAGAGCCAATGCTTCCTCTGGTTCATATAAATGATGCCGATCAATCTTTTCCAAAGCAGACTGATACTTTTTGCCTCTTTTAGCCATAATAAAATCCTCCTTTGTGGTTCTAGCGGATTTCTAATCCTCCCACTAGCAACGAATTACAGCTTTTATTTTTTAGTTGAAATACAACGGTTCTCGCAACCTATTCTTGCAATCTGTCTTCAGCCACAGGTCAATCTTTTCCTATTCCAACGGCTAACAACTAACAACCAACTACTAGCCTAGCTAACCACTAATTTCAGTCTACAACTTCAATACCCATACTGCGTGCAGTTCCTTCAACCATACGCATGGCCCCTTCAATATCCATAGCATTGAGATCTGGCATTTTCAGTTCGGCAATTTCACGCACTTTTGCTCGCGGAACCTTGCCTACCTTGTTGCGGTTAGGCTCACCAGATGCGGTCTCAATCCCCAAAGCTTTTTTCAAAAGCACAGATGCCGGAGGGGTTTTAGTAATAAAGCTTAAGGACCTATCCTGATAAATGGTAACCTCTACCGGAATGAGCAGCCCTGCATCTTTAGCAGTTCGCTCATTAAAATCTTTGCAAAATGCCATGATATTGACACCGTGAGGGCCAAGTGCGGAACCTACTGGTGGCGCGGGTGTAGCCTTGCCTGCTGGTATCTGAAGCTTGACAATAGCTTCTACCTTTTTTGCAGCCATACTGGACACTTCCTTTCTCTATAATTCTTATCTATAACTTCTCCACTTGCGTAAAATCTAATTCTACTGGTGTTTCCCGTCCAAACATAGATACAAGCACCTTTAGCTTGCTTTTTTCCGGATAGATCTCCTCAACTGAACCAATGAAGTTCTCAAAGGGGCCTGCGATCACCCGCACACTTTCGCCTATATCAAGGTCAATCTTTACTGGAGCCTCGGTTAGCCCCATCTTATACATAATATTTTGAACCTCATCTGGCATCAAAGGAATCGGCTTACTCCCTGACCCCACAAAACTGGTAACCCCAGGTGTATTGCGGACAACATACCATGAATCATCCGTTAATATCATCTGCACCAGCACATAGCCCGGGAATATCTTTCTTTTGCTAACACGCCTCTTGCCGTCCTTGATCTCAATTTCGTCCTCCATGGGAACAAGAATATCAAAAATTTTGTCCTCCATGTTCATAGAGGCAACTCTCTTCTCCAAATTTGCCTTTACCTTATTTTCATAACCAGAATAAGTGTGAACTACATACCATTTCTTTTCCATAAAGACAAGGGACCTATGGGTCCCCACCTCCCTGGTTTACTCCTGCTTATAAGCGCAGCAGAAGTTGAATCAAATTGCTTAAAATAACATCTGCGACCCAGATGAGACCTGCTACAATTATTACAGATGCAATAACCACCATACTGTAGGAAACAAGCTCTCTTCTATTTGGCCAGTGCACCTTTTTTAATTCTCCCCATACGCTTTGAAAAAATCTAGCTGTATTTTGGAAAAAGTTCTTTTTTGGTTTTTCTTTGGTGCGGGGAGCTCGACTCTCTTTTTTGGCAGCTGGCTGCTTGCTAGCTTTTGCCTTTACAGGCACCGGTGGTTTCTCCTTTGGCTTGTCATCCTTTTTTATGACACGCAACCAAGAGCGTAATCTTCCTTCTGAAGCTGTGGCCTCAGCCGGGCGCTCCTCCTGTTCCTGTTCCTGTTCCTGTTCCGGCTTAACCTCTTCTATAGCTGCCTTTTTCGCGCGTGCCTTGGCACTTTTTTTAGATTTGGCCGCGCCGGCCTTTTTTGCCACTAGGCTCACATCCTTCGGCTCGCCACCACTTACTTGGTCTCGCGATGGACAGTTTGTTTTTTACAAACCGGACAGTATTTATTAATCTCCAAGCGTTCCGGATTATTTTTCTTGTTCTTCTCTGTTGTATAATTGCGGTTTTTACACTCAGTACATGCTAAAGCCAAACTTACGCGCACTGTGCCACCTCCTACTGCCTAGTCTACAGTATATAGTTCCAAATACAGCCATAGAAAGATCCTGTATTACTTTAGCATAGTCACCCTTTACCTGTCAATAATAATGGTCGTTGGTCGTTGGTAATTGGTCGTTAGTAATCCATTATTCAGCAGAAGAAGGAACAGTTCTTTTTGTTCCTCTGTTTTATTTACACTACATAAACATCATTAGCAACACGGAATTCTACCTCGAAAATAGATGTCAGAGGCTAAATGCTGGCTGATAAACTAGTTGTTAGTTAGATAATTCCCTGGGCCAGCATAGCTTCTGCTACTTTAACGAAACCAGCGATATTGGCTCCGTCCACATAGTTAACGCGGTTGCCCTGGCTCCCATAAGTTACACACTGATCATGTATTTTTTTCATGATCTCCCGGAGCTTACAGTCTACTTCTTCTGCTGACCAGCAGTAGTGCTGGCTGTTCTGGCACATTTCTAATCCGCTCACCGCTACACCACCTGCATTAGCAGCTTTACCAGGAGCAAAGAGCAGGCCGGCATCTTGCAGCAGATCAACGGCATCAGGTGTACAAGGCATATTAGCCGCCTCAACCACACACCTGCACCCATTTTTGATCAAATTTTTAGCATCATCCTGATCCAGTTCATTCTGTGTTGCAGTAGGTACAGCGATATCGCAAGGAACATCCCATGGTTTTCTCCCTTCAACCCACTTTAAACCAAACATATCAGCAAAATCCCGTGCCGGACGGCGGTGTATAACCCAGAGTTCCCTTAAATACTCCAACTTTTCACCTGTAATTCCATCAGGGTCATATACATAGCCATTTTCATCTGCAACGGTGATTACCTTTGCCCCATATTGGCATGCTTTTTCGATAAAGAAACTCCCCACATTTCCGTAACCGGAAATGGCTATTGTTTTTCCCTGCAAATCTTCTCCACAAGCATTCAACATTTCCTGCAAAAAATATACAACACCATAACCGGTAGCCTCCGGACGCATGAGGCTCCCACCCCAGCAGTGCCCTTTACCTGTGAGTACACCATTGAAAGCATTAGAGATCTTTCTGTACTGTCCAAAGAGATATCCAATTTCCCTGCCGCCAACACCTATGTCCCCAGCAGGGACATCTGTATCTGGGCCAATGTGACGGTATAGTTCATTCATGAAGGCCTGGCAAAAACGCATAACCTCCATCTCTGATTTTCCTCTTGGGTCGAAGTCAGCGCCACCTTTTCCTCCGCCAAGTGGCAAAGTGGTCAACGAATTTTTGAAAACCTGCTCAAAGGCAAGAAACTTCATAACCCCTAAATTAACAGATGGATGAAAGCGCAGACCACCCTTATAGGGCCCTATAGCACTGTTCATCTGTACCCTGTAACCGCGGTTGATCTGGATTTCCCCCTGATCATCAACCCAAGCAACTCGAAATATGATTACTCGTTCGGGTTCTACCATCCTGTCCAAAATCTTTGCCTCAGCATATTTAGGATGCTGCTTTAAAAATGGCGAAAGTGATTTGGCCACCTCATATACAGCTTGGTGAAACTCCTTCTCCCCCGGATTTCTTCTAATTACTTGGTCGATGAAATTGTTAAGAAGTTGCTCTGTCATACCCGTTCCTCCATTTTTTTATAACATTAGCCATCTGAGCACAATAAACATAAAATGTATATTCGTTATTATATAGATATATCCTGCATACTATTTCTTGTATACAGGTATACATTCATCGTGTTCGCAGTTCCCTTTCCACTGCCTGAATTAACTCTTCCAATCCTTTGAGCTTACTTTCATGTTTCTTACGCTCAACACCCCTTATATGATGCCCAGTAGAGCGCAACATAAATGAGGTCCGCTCCTGCATGTCCTCTAAAGATGCCTCTAGTTCGGACAGCATGAGGCATAAATCCCTTTTGCTCATGCGGGGTAGTTTCTTGATTATATCCTCATCAGTGTCATCAAACACTTTATCACCTCCAGGCAACAGATTCAAAGAGGTCATTTGATTGTTTGTCATTTTCTACTTTCTATCTGCTACAGAAACAGCACTTCTGCAACCTGTCGTATCTGTTTATCTCTTTTCAGCAATAAAATGCTAAAAACCCAACACTGTCAGATTAAGAATGTCTACTTTATTATACCTCATCTTCGCTATGGTACGAGCCTTAAGTGGCATGGAATTACAAACCTAACCCCGCTTAGTAGCGCAAACTAAACAAAAGAAATAAGCAGAACATTTTTATGATTCTGCTTATTTGGCTCCCCGGGCAGGATTCGAACCTGCAACTCTCCGGTTAACAGCCGGATGCTCTACCGTTGAGCTACCGAGGAATATAAATATTCTGGCAGCGACCTACTCTCCCGGGATGTCCCAGTACCATCAGCGCTGGAGGGCTTAACTGCCGTGTTCGGAATGGGAACGGGTGTTACCCCTCCGCTAT
>JBASML010000005.1:0-3588 GCA_049656845.1 Syntrophaceticus sp. | reverse complement strand
ATTTGACACCATCTCTAATTGTAAACAGATACTGTTTTCCATTCTCTTTGATCTCGTATTTTTCAGCGAGCCAGTTGATATATCCTTTTTCGTCCTTTTCCAACAGGCTGTCAAAAATCAGGCGCATTTTGAAGACACCTGGCCCCCTTGGGTAATGGGCATAGGGGGTTGGGTAACCCCAGTCTCCACCTGCAAGTCTAACCATATCCACAGTTTTCTTACTTGCGGCCTTTTCTTCTGTTTTAGTAGTTTCTTTTGCTTTATCGCTATTGCAGCCGCAAAAAAGGCCGCAGGAGAATGTCAGCAAAACTATCAGTGAAATGATCACAGTCAGTGAGCGTTTCTTTGGCATTATGCCACCTCCTCTATTTACTTGGCAGTTAAGCAGCCATCACATCATAAATTCGTTAGCATCGTACTGAAACCGCATCATCAAGGCAGTTGGGTGCGCCGCATAAATTGGTTTGTTTTACAGCATCACTAAGAAACCGCATCACAAATGACCTGTTGCAGCACCATTAACTTGCCAGAGCATCATTCCGGAGCAGCTGTTTATTTTCTGGCGGAAGGTACCGTTTTCGGCATGCTTTTTCACATAGTTTTCTATATTGGCTTTGACACTGGCAGATATATCCATATAGTTTTCGAAAAACTCGATTATATTTTCTACTGCTTCTTCTATAGACTGTTCGTGCACCCGTTGGCGTGTAGTAAAGCGCAAATTGGGCCGGTAACCCATGGAATATAGCAGTCCGAAGGGGTAGATAACATCATTAGGATTGTCTCCGATATCTTCATCATAAAATAGCTGCCAGAGTTCACGAATTGCCTTTCCCAAACGGTGCCCTGAAAAACAGCTTAGATAACAATATCCCCGGGATGCCTTGATCATTTTCTTTAGTGTTTCCGGGTCCTGTACACCTGGTGTCATCGATGCGAAAACCAAATCAAACTGTCCGGCTAGCCCCTCTTTCTCAACATCAACCTCCTGCCAGGTGCGCTGTATAATCTTGATGTTTCCCAGGTGCTCTGCAGCGGTCCTTTCCTGAAGGATTTTGACCATCTCTGAGGCCGGCTCCAGGGCTGTGACCTGACTGGCGATACGGGCCATAGGGATGGCGAAGTTACCCGGTCCTGCACCGATATCGAGTACCTTAAACCCTTCCTGAAGGGCACCTTCCTCTTCTAGAAAATCAAGCACTGTGTGTCTTCTCTTTTGCCCCTCGTTTTTATTGGTATTATTGGCAAACTCTTTTGCTCGGTTGTTCCACATTTCAATCATCTCTGTTTCAGTACGGTGCCGCCTCTTTTTGATCAGTGAGCTGTGCTGTGCCTTTTCCCAAAGATTGGTCCAAAACTCAGGGCTTCCTGCAGGAAAAAACTGCAAATTATTCCCCCTCCTTATTCAAATAGCAGCTTTAAATAACGGTGAACAGATTTTAATTTACCACCTCCGAGAAAAAGGAAAAGGCCATAAATACCTATCCCTACCTTCAGGTGGGAAAAGGGACTTCATGGCCCTGTTAAATCAATATATGGTTTTTCTCTTCCTTTTTATGTAATGCTTGTCACTTTGTTCTGATCATTATTAAGCAATAGGAACCTCCATGGTTCATAATTAGTATTCGACATTGACAGCTAATTTCCTTCTACGTCAATAGAGTTTAGAATCTGAGAGTCACAAAAAAATGCTATTTGTCTATTCCGCAGCCTTATATAACTCTGGTCTTCTGTTTCCAGTCTTTGATGGTGCCAATTCCAATTAAAGTGGCAAGGGGTTGCCCTAAAAATATTGGAATAGCAGATAGCACCTGTTGTTAAATAATAAATAAGTTTTCTAGAAAACACCAGGCTTAATGAGAAAAAATTTGCCAGGTGACCGGGTTTTTCCGGCAGCCTAGCAAATGTCAAAAGAATTTTTCCACATCTAACTGGGGTTGAAAAAGCCATCAAGTTTATTCTGTTTCAATATCCAAAATACGCCCTGCAGGAACATCTACTTTAGGAAGTGTGATTTCTAAAACACCGTTTTTAAATTTGGCTCTGGCTTCTTCTGGTTTAATTTGTGCAGGAAGGGGAATGGAGCGGGAAAAGGTTCCGAAGCTTCGCTCCTTGACTTGAAAATCCCCTTGAGTGGTATCCTTTTCCTCCTGAACTTTTCCCCTAATCTGAACACTGTTTTCCTGTACTGTGATCTTGACGTTTTCCGGGGTGTAACCGGGCAGATCAGCCATAATTATATAATCTGTCCCCTTGTCGATGAGATCAATAGATGGCCTCCACTCCTCCCAACCTGAAATACCAGGCAGCCGGGTGAAGAGGTCATCGATAAAGCTGTTGATGGACTCCCGCATAGGGTTCATTTCCCTCCAGTAATCGCGGCGCATAAGCGAAGACATTTCATCATCCCCTTTAATTATTGCTTATTTAAATTGTGTCCTAAATGAAGAGGTTTCATGATAAAAATCATATTAAATATTGTGGCATCTTCTGTTAATCGTGCCAGCAATGTTCTAAATGTACTATAATAGTGAAGGTGTTTAGTAAAAGTGGGTGAGACAGTATGCGCATCTTAATTATCGCGCTTGTTATTCTTCTAGCATCATTATTTGGTATTATGCACTTTACTGAGGGTGCTCAACTGCTGGCTACTTTACAGGCCGGAATTTGGTATTGGATCGCTATTGCAATTGTGGCTCAGTTACTGGTAATTACAAACCGTACCGGGCTGTATCATGCCCTTTATCGGTTTTATAATGTGCCAGAAAAGTTTAAAAGACTTTTTACTCTGGTTCTGGCAACATCTTTTGTGGGAATCATTGCTCCGGGAGGGATGTTCACCGGGACAGCCGTTATTATACATGACGCTGTGCGCAGGGGTATTACTTTTGCCAGGGCAGTCATGATCAATTATGTTTTTTTTATGCTTACGTATTCCGCTTTTTCCTTGGTTATGGTTATTGGCCTTGCTTATCTGGTCTGGTGTGGTAATTTGACTGTATACAGCACCATTGCAGCAGTGCTTTTAGTAGCGCTGATCGCCGCTCAGGTGGGGTTGATTATTCTCGCCTTGCACCGTCCGCAGCTGCTGCCGAAAATTGCTAAGAACATCACCTGGTGGCTGCAGCCCCGGGTGAAAAAATATTTTAAAAAAGATATTGACGAAACAAAGGCTATTGCCTTTGCTAAAGGACTTGTGGAAAGTGTGCGTTTGGTGGCTCAGTGCCCGCGTGGCCTTGGTAGAGCAGCAGGGCATGCCCTTATGATGGAGTTATTTAACATGATCACCCTCTGGTCGGTTTTTCAAGCGTTCCATTATACAGTTCCCCTGGGCAAACTGATTGCAGGTTACAGTGTTGGCATCCTCTTTGTAATTATTTCGATCACTCCTTCTGGCATCGGAGTTGTGGAACCATTGATGACTGCAGCTTTTAGTTCCTTGGGAGTTCCTTTGGAAACCGCTGCCTTGGGGATCTTTGTTTATCGGGGAATCAGTGTTTGGCTTCCCTTTATGTTAGGTTTTGTAGGGCTCAGGTTGGTCGGAAAAATGAATAAAAGTGATATTGTAGATTAGAGTAACAACAGTTC
>JBASML010000004.1:0-2081 GCA_049656845.1 Syntrophaceticus sp. | reverse complement strand
GTACCAATCTGGGCTCACCAAAGGTAACAAGACCCATATTAGTGGGTGTAACACCCTCTATGTCTTTCTCATACGCAATTCTCCACTGGCATACCTTGGCATCGATCTGCTCAGGCACAGGCATCTGCAGAATTATCCCAGTAACATTGGGATCCGCATTCAATCCATCGATGTGCTTAAGCAACTGTTCCTGTGTCATATCTGCGGACAGTTCCTGGAGATCATATTTGATACCGCAGCGCTCAGCGTTTTTCTTCTGAGCATTGGTATAAACTCTGGATGCCTCATTCTCGCCTACCTGAACCGCAACTAGGCTTGGAGCAACCCCCTTGGCCTTTAACTCCTCAACCTCTTTTTTAACATCCGCTTTGATCTTGTCTGCAATAGGTTTGCCCTTTAAAAGTTGTGCTGGCATCTTTCCTCCTCCTTATTTCTTTATAACAGTATTTTAACCAAACAAGGTAACCCTTGCTCACCCCCATCCCCAATTAAACTTGCATTTCCGCAAAAACCCCCTAACGCAGAAAAAAATGTCTGCTCGGGGTTATTCCACATATTCTTTAAAAATCGCTACATAAATATACCATATACACCAATACACCTTAGGAATATATTCGTAACAGGGCATTCAAATTCCTGCCATGATGAGTAAAACTTTCAACCCTTTTTACAAAATAAAAAACCCCGGCTTTAGTCGGGATTGCCGGGATCTCCAGTTCTATCTTTAGCAATTTTGCCTAGGATACCATTAATAAAGCGTGGAGCTTCTTCATGACTGTATGCCTTAGCCAGTTCTATGGCTTCATTGATAGCCACATTGAGGGGTGTCCCCTGGCAGTACAACATCTCATAAAGCCCCATTCTTAAAATATTGCGATCAACATTGGCCATACGGGACAGATCCCATTCGATGGCATAGCGATTAATATAATCATCTATTTCAAACAAATGCTCAAGTGTTCCCCTAACCAGGGAACGGATAAATACGGCTATGTCATCGGGAACAGTGTTCTCTTTTAGCAGGTAGTCTAAAGCCCGATCTGGTTCTGCATTAACAAGATCAACCTGAAATAAAACCTGTAGTGCAATTTCTCTGGCCCACCGCCTGCCCAATGACTGGACCTCCCTTCATTTCCTTTGGCCGGGCCTACTCAATTAATCAAAGTAACGCTCCCACCAATCTCCTGGACCTCCCCCTTCATCAAATCGCTTTCCCAAAAAATAACCGACTATAACACAAAGAATAACAAGAATTGACCTCCAGAAACCAAAAGAGATGATGAGCAGGCCTATCACCAGTCCCAAGACTAAACCTAATAGTTTTCCCCGGTGGTTATCCAAAAGATACTGCAGTATTTCAGATAAGTTTCTACCCATATTAGGTACTCCCTTTCTATTCCACCCGAGGGCGTATATCAGCGGCGACACTTTGGATGATCACTTGCACTTTAGAGACCTGCACCCCAGCCCTCTTCTCCAAGTGCTCTTGTACGATTTCCTGCACATCCTGGGAGACATCCGGTAAATTAGCGTCAGGGTTAATATTCATCTGCAGTATAACCACCAAGCCATCCTGATCTGCACGCAGAACCGGTTTGACATCCCGTACTTCCCGCACATCCCGGGCCGCCCGTCTAATCAAACTCTCCAAGGCAGATGTGGTAATCTCCACCCTGCCTAACCCCGATTCCTGAATAATCACATCGCGCTCCCGGGGAACCCGGAATGCTGATACTAAAGCCCAAAGAGCCAGCAGCAGCAAAAAAGCGCTCCCAGCCGCTGTTCCCATTCTATTGCCTGGTACAGCCAGGAAATTATCCACCTGAGATAACGGCTGAAGCCAGTCCAAGGCAACCGCAAAAACACACCCAGATATAAAAATGATGATCAATGCAAAAATAGCCAAAAAGAAAAGGTGCTGTCGTCGCATAAAAAACTCCTTTTCGTGTTCCTAGTTCCTATTTGACACGCTGCTCTTCCTTGACCTCAGGAAAAGAAACACCTTGTACGTGAACATTTACCTCGAGAACTTTAAGCCCAGTCATGCTTTCAATGGCATGCTTGACATTCTCCTGCACTCT
>JBASML010000003.1:0-5726 GCA_049656845.1 Syntrophaceticus sp. | reverse complement strand
ATTGTGAGCTTCGTATTTTTCTTACCTGTAGCAAGCATTTGATCACCTCCAATTTTGTGTATTTTGTTATTGCAAATTTATTGAAGTACAATTAAATGCATGCAATCAGTTTTGAAATGTTTAATGTTTTAATATGTAGTTCAGTTTATTTTATATTCCACTATATTCCACCATTATTACTAAATTCCTCTATCGGTAAATGTGAAATATTGTCGAATGTACTAATACTTAGCTGTTAAATTTAAGATTGTCCTAACAGCCATGGAAATAAAGTAGCGGTTCCCAGCCCAGGTATGGCATAATGTGATTGGAAAACAACCAAAAAACACTTCTGCGCGATTTGGCAATGCCAAATAGTTGGCACAGTACGATGGAAGTCAATACTTTATCGGACAGTTTGCTAAGCCACTATAAGATGCCCTCATTACAGCCCCCACTGATTATAACCAAAACATCCCATGAATCCAGTAATAATATTGTTATTTCACCATATCGAAACATAATTCCTGCCATTACTTGTCATGTTACATTTACATCACCATGTGCTGAGTTTACAACCAAACACCTAATTACCAATATAAAAAAGACCCCCGTGGATTTCTCAGCTGGGGTCCTTTTCATTTTAAGCCTCACTATCTCGTTCGTTGGTTTTCGACAAAAGTCGGGTGGTAACCGGTACCGTTGCGAGGGGAGGTGCTTTTCTCCCTGAGCTTGCTAGGTACCTTTAGTAATTAGGTATTCTTAATCTCCTTCTCCTTCTCCTTCTCCTTCTCCTTCTTCATTCCCAGAATCGCCTGTACTACCACTATAATTATGACCACCGTTACCTTCTTTTTCAACACACTTTGCTACACCTTTGTCTACTTGATAAAATTCCTTGGTAGCTGGGCACTTTGGAGCTCCTTTTAGGTATTTATCTTTTACCAGATCCGAATTATTGTCAATAGTTATAGGGTTAGAACCTCCAATTGTTTCTGGATCCGTACCAGTAGCTGCGCAATATTGAGCAACAGCACCATCGATAGTTCGTAGGTTAGCCTGGCATGCTCTCTTTTTTGCTTCATCCAACGTCTTATTATATATCGGTATCGCGATCGCCACCAAGATCCCTATGATCAGAATTACAACCATCAACTCAACCAGGGTGAAACCCTTGTTGTTCCTTTTCATCATTTTATATATTCTATTCATGATTTCACCTCCTCTCCCTCAACTTCTACATATGTTATACCGACGACTTGTCCTTTTAAGACACCCAGCTTATCTCATAGATTTCTTTACAGTAGATGCAGAAAAAACGGGCTAGACACTGTGTCATCACTTATCAGATTACTTATCTCCCTGTTGATCGCACTTTTCCAAGCAGACGCTCTAGCTCTGGTTTGGCAACACAATTCATAAAGGCACTTTCCCTGGTAATCTTACCTGCCCTGTAGAGTTCAGCTAAGGATTGGTCCATTGTCCTCATCCCCTGCAGGTAGCCGGTTTGAATACAAGTATAAAGCTGATACTCCTTTCCATCACGGATCATGTTGCGCACAGCGCTGGTGGCCAGCATTACTTCTGTGGCCATGGCCATTCCTTGTCCATCTGCCTGGGGCAGCAACTGTTGGGAAATAATTCCCTGCAGTGCATCTGCCAACTGCTGGCGAACCTGGTTCTGCATGTGTTCTTGAAAGACATCGATAATGCGGTGGACTGCAAATGGTGCAGTTTGTGTATGCAGTGTCGATAATACCAGGTGTCCTGTTTCCGCGGCAGTCATTGCCATAGAAATACTCTCCAGGTCACGCATCTCTCCGATCAGGATCACATCGGGGTCATGGCGCAGCACATGTCTTAAGGCATCTCCGAAGGAATGGGTATCTGAACCAACTTCCCTCTGTTGAACTATCGATTTTTTATGATGATGGAGAAACTCGATGGGCTGCTCCACTGTAACTATATTCACACTGCGGCTCTCATTTATATGGTTGATCATAGCTGCCAGTGTTGTTGACTTTCCACTTCCTGTGGGGCCCGTGACCAGGATCAGCCCTCTAGGCAGTTTGCACAGATCCTCGATGCAAGATGGCAGATTGAGGGAATCGATAGATGGAATCTGATAGGGTATAACACGGAATGCCACAGCAAGGTTTCCCCTCTGCCGCATAATATTGCCGCGAAAGCGGCTAAGGCCCTCTATGAAATAAGAAAAATCAAGCTCCCATTTTTCCATAAACTCCTGGCGCTGCTGCATATCAATTATAGGAAACACCAGGTTTTCTACATCCCTGGGGCTCAATTCAGGAAAATCGAAGGGTGTCAATTTTCCGTAAATTCTGGCTATGGGAGGTGCTCCTGGTACCAAGTGGAGATCAGAAGAGCCCTTCTCTACTGTCAGAGTAAGCAACCTTTTCAAATCCACTGGATAATCCTGTTGGGAAACACTACTATTAGTCTTATTGCTCATTTACATTCCCCCAAAGGTAAATTGGTTCACCTTTCCTGGTACTAATATGGTTTTGTGATAATATACAACAATTAGTTGCTACAGATATTAATGCTAAATTGTAAATATTTTTATCTTTTCCAGCTTGCCTACCAAAAGTGGTATTCAGGATGTTCAGCCGAAACCATCTAGAAAAATTGTAGATACCAATTGATTATGTCAAAACCATAGAGAATGGCAAAAAAAGTACCTAATGCGATGAAAGGGCCAAAAGGCAGCGGATCTTTTCTTCCTTTGACCCGAAATAACAAAAGAAAAATCGCCACTAAACCTCCCACACAAGCCCCTAAAAAAATGCCCAGGGGCGCAAGCGGCCAACCCAAAAAGAGTCCGGTCACTGCAGCTAACTTGATATCCCCTCCCCCCATACCTCCTTTGCTAGCCAGCGCCACAAGCAACAAAACCCCCGAGGTGACCAACATGCCGATAAGAGCAGAAACCACTCCCACATCCCTGGCAGCAATATTTAAAATAACACCCCCAATAAGCCCGGTAATCACCAGAGAGTTAGGGATGATATAGTGCTCCAGATCAATAAAAGACACTGCCACCAGGAGAGCACACAGAAAAAGGTATTTAAGCAAAACCACAGTTGCCCCGAAGTAAAAGAAAAGAACAACAAAGATAACCCCTGTCAAAAGTTCGACAAGCGGATATCTTAGAGATATAAGGGAGTGACAGTTCCGGCATCTACCCAGGAGTAAGAGATAGCTGAGGACAGGTATCAGATCATACCAAGGCAACTGTTTCCCACAGGAAGGGCAGTGGGACCTGTCCAGGATTATAGATTCCCTCCTGGGTAAGCGATAGATCACCACATTGAGGAAACTGCCGGTACACACCCCCAAAAGAAAAACGATGACCAACCAGAAATAAGTAAAAGGCTCCAAGACACTCATCCTTGCTTTCAAAATGCTCATTTCTAGAAAACACGCCTTGACGGACTGCTCAAAGGTTATACAAGATTACTTTGAAAAAACATCTAATGCAGATATTTGAAGATTGCAAAAACTATTATATTGATTCTGTAACACTTCTGATATTTCGCCCCCCTATTTTCATCCACTGATCAGCTATCTGGAATATATAATTTGCTCTTAATTTTACTCAAGAGTTCTTTAAAAGGGCTTGGTCTTGTCTGGGGGTTTGTTACTTACCCGCACCCTCCCAGTAACCGAGGCGATAATAACAAACATACGCCTTCCTGAGCTTTGATCACGAATGGTAACTGTACCTCCCGTCTGGCTGGGGGTACCCTTTGCTGAAAAACGAAATTTATTGTCGGGAAAATTGGTGTGTTCTATCTCGATAGTTTTGGGTAAATGAACAGTAGCAACCTTAATTGGTACAGGATGAACAGACTTTTTCATTATATAGTGGTCCGAGTAAAAATCCATCAGATAATGGGAGCTGCTTTCACTCAAGGCCCTCTGCTGCAGTTCCCGTATATCAGCGGCCATCTTGAGAGCAGTATGCTTTAAATAAAAGTTAGAAATAGCTTTTCCAGTTAATGGACTCGCTGTGATAAAAACAATACCTATGATCAAGAGGACAACTGTTACCTCAATAATGGTAAAGCCATGTGCAGACTTATAGATACTCCTATGCCTAGGCAAGAAACTCTTAATCATGGTTGCAATCCCTCAGCTGGCCATGATGGGAGTTCAGATAAATCCCTTTCTGGGCGATAAAAAATGCTGGGATTGTTGCTTCTTTCCCAGTCAAAGCTGAACTTATCTTGTGGGCTTTTCGATGTATAAATGGAAAGCCCCAATTGCGCGGTCACCCTATTTGGAGCAGATGCAGGGGCTGTCGATTGAGAAACAGGCCTGTTATCCAGGCTCTTTCCCCCTGCAGTAATTTTTATATACCTGATCAATGTTAAGTTGTGCAGGGCATTGTCTTCTAGTTCCTGGCAGAAGGCCAGGACATCAAGGTAATCCCCTTCAACAGTGAGCACCAAGGGAACCTCTGTAGTCCAGGAGTTATTTTTGATTTTTTCTGTCGTGAGTTCGGTAACCTCAACCCCCATAGCTTTTGACAGCTGGCCTAATAGGATCAAGAGTGTCCCCTCCCCCATTTCAATTTGAAAAAGCTTATCTAAATTTGATATTTTGCTGTTAATCTCGATCAGTTCCTCCTGCGCCTTTTCCTGGGCAGCAACAACACCCTGGAGATGTGCCAATTCCCTGTCAGCCTCTGCCAGATTCCTTGTCAGCTGCATGTATCCCCATAAGTGAATTACGAAAAGTAAAAATGCTAAACAACAAAAAATCACTGTAAAGAAAAAGAATTGCTTTAATTTACCATGAGTTGCCATAATTAGCCTCATTTTATTTAACCTCTTTGATAAAAGCTGTAACCTGAAAACTCATTCCATCAGGTGTAGGAACAACTTTATCCAGCGCTATTTCCTGAAAATAAGCCAACCTTTCGAGTTCAATGAGAAATACACCAACAGCTGAAAGATCCTCTGTACAGCCTTTCATGACCATGTTTTTCCCAGGAGATTGTTTTTCTGAATCGGTTGGGCTGCCCATCTCCAATTCCACCAAATACAGACCCGCAGGTGCGATGCGGTTCAGATCTACAAGCATCTCAGACAATGACTGCCTTTGGGATATTAGCGTTGTATATTCCTGATAAAGGCCTTCCCTCGCCGTATATTCCCTTTTTATATTTTCTGCATTTTTATAAGCTGGGGCCAGATCCTGTATTTCTTTTTGGACAACGGCTAATTCTTTTTTTAAACTTGCACACCTTCCAGCAAGCAACCAGCAGCTACCAAGAAAAATAACTGCAAGCAGAGTTGTTCCCACCAAAAGGCAGCGGATTTTTCGCAAACCTGCACTTTGCAGCTCAAGGGGAAGAAAATTTGTTTTATAAGAAAGGGGGTTCATTTGATTACCTCCCTTAAAGCCAAGCCAACTGCAACAGCAAAGGCGGGATCAATCTCTCTCTGCTGTATGTCTGAAATCCTTCCGGGTACTACAGGTACCTCAATAACATCCTGCAAATAAGCCAAAACCCCTGTCTGTTTACTGGTACCACCAGTCAAAACTGCTTTGTCCACAGAAACATTTTCTTGGTTAGAGTAATAGATCAGCAGGCGGTGAATTTCACCAGCGAGATTATTCAGGGCAGCAGATTTCTCAATTTCCCCTGAAGAAGTGGTATGCAGGGTTCTGATGAGCCTGATTACACCTTTGTTGACCAGCACAATTGTGGTGAATTT
>JBASML010000002.1:0-2211 GCA_049656845.1 Syntrophaceticus sp. | reverse complement strand
TGTGCAAGACAATGCACCTGTTAAATTTCCTCATTATTACTTATTTTAACATATTTTACCTCATTATAACTCATTTTCCTACCTTATACATCCCGCTTCCAACCACTGTTTTCAGGGCAAAACCCCACAACACTCATGTAGCACCATCAGGAGTGGCAGAGAACATTAACAATCATCCCCCACTGATTATTGTTGCCACATGTAAATACCATCAGGGGGGTAGAGAACCACTCCCTGCCACCTTTTTGTGTTACCCATGTCTTTACATTCTTTGGCCGAACATCTTTTTCAACGACTAATTACTGGCCACCAAATACTAAAAACTCCCGCCCCTAAATCTTAGGGACGGGAGTTATTCCCGTGGTACCACCCAATTTGGTAAATAAATTGGTGGAGCTGGCGGGAATCGAACCCGCGGCCTCTTCCATGCCAAGGAAGCGCGCTCCCGCTGCGCCACAGCCCCATCTATCTACCCACTTATTATGGCATTTAACGCTGCCTGCGTTACCAGCTAATTTGTTTCACCGGTACTGCTCCTGGGTGAGTTCAACCCCCGGCTCGGCCACCGGCTCGCACCCCGTTCAACCGGTTCTCTGGAGGCCTGCCGGAGTGGTCTACTAATCCCATTCCTCGCATTTGCCGAACTCTATTATATGAAAAATTGCGGAGTATGTCAACACATGCTTTTTCCGGAGATGGCAAAGGAGTAGAAAGTCATGTCAGAAACCAAACAACGATATGATAGTGAGTTCAAAAAGAATGTAGTAAATCAACCTGGGGATCATGTCAATTTGAAAGTAGGTAAGGCATTCGTGGACAAGGCGGTGAAAGTTGACAGGACTAGCCTCTACCTGAGCTTCGCTTAAATAATAAAGAGACCAGGTAAGGGGGGGTGGGTAACCTGGTCTCTATGATAAAATTAATAATATAAGTAATCAGTTTAAACCACAAGCCGATTAGCACGATATGCCTGGAGGTAATTTACACAAAAGCTATCTTTACCAAGTAATGCTTGTGAGGCAAAAAACAAGCTCATTAAACGCTTATCTGTGGGGTCAAGGATAAACCCATCCATTCCTACTGTCATAAGTTGAACCAAATAATCTTGATTAAGGAGTTTTCTCTGAGGAAGGCCAAATGAAACATTACTCATCCCACAGATCATATGAAATTCAGGGTAGTTTTTCTTAATATATTGAATGGTTGCTAATACCTCTAACGCTGCTTGGTTACTAGTACTCAGCGGCTTGACAAGGGGGTCGAAATAAATATCATCCGGGGAAATGCCCCCATCTACGAGGTCTTTGGCCAATTTATCAATAATAGGATAGCGGTCATCCGCTGAGTTAGGCATACCGGTATCATCCATACAAAGGGCAACAACCTTGCACTTATATTTCTGCACCAGCGGAAGCATCGTCTCAAAACGCTCTTTTTCAGCGCTAATGGAATTAATCATGGTTTGACCGTTTTTGCATATAGCAAGCCCTGCTTTCATTGCTGCCGGATTTGGTGTATCGATACATAAAGGTACATCCACTACACTCTGAACTGTCTCTACTAGCCACTGCAGTGTTTCCTCTTCATTCTCAATCAACGTACCGCAGTTAATATCCACATAAGTAGCCCCGGCTTCCACCTGCTCTTCAGCCAACCTTTGTATGCTCACGGCATCTTTTTCATCTACAGCCTGTTTTACTGCTTTTCTACTCGTATTAATCAATTCACCTACTATCACCAAGGATCTTCATCTCCTTTATAATATTTTTTACCAGTTTCGTTTCTAGCTGCCAATCTACCAATTATGTCTCTCATCATCGGAGAACATCCCTCTATCTGCTCTCGTAACACTCCGGGTAGGGAGGAGGGGAACTACCGCGTATCCATATCCTGACCCTGTAATAACGCGTGACAAAAGGCTGCACCCGCGTTACCATTGTCATATCTTCATAACATAACCCTGCATCTCACATGATTATCATCATAACGTGCCCCCAAAGCCCTTTTCATAAAGATTAACGTTTACATCCCCCCCACCACTCAAATGATTTTAATAAGCTTGCGATTTTAACATCAGCAATAAGTTTCTATTTTGAAGATGCAAATTACATGCCAACTGCAGATAATGAACTGTCAATTACAACCCCAATATGCTATATGTGAAAAATAGTAAATATTATTATTTTCATACTAAAGGATTTTGATGTATTT
>JBASML010000001.1:0-4728 GCA_049656845.1 Syntrophaceticus sp. | reverse complement strand
ACATCCAATTGGTGCTTGCTGACTTCCTCCCGGAAAACATTCAAAACATCTAAAGCCCCCGCTGCTCTACCACAAGTTGCTGTTCCCACGAGGACAAGCGGTTTCTTTTTTATCTTTTCAATCTTTTCTACTGCAGCATCTCTGAGAGCGGCATATTTTTGTGAGATACTCATTCCTCCTGTCCTCCTCCCTCCTGGTTTTCCTTCTCCTTCTCTTTCTCTTGCTCCTGTGTTTTCTTTTCTATCTCAAAAGTGAGCAAGATGCCATCAACCCGAATGGGAGAAACCTTTGCTTCCACCTTTTCGTCAACAACAACAACAGGAGCTAAGGCACAGCAACCGACACAAGCCACACGCTCCAGGCTAAACTCCCGGTCAGGAGTTGTTTCTCCCTCTTTGATCTCCAGCCTGCGTTCAAAGGAATCTAAAATAGTATGTCCACCTAACATGTGACAGGCTGTACCCATACATACCTTGATCTGGTGCTTTCCAGGCGGGTATAAACGAAACTGGTTGTAAAAGGTAGCTACACTATAGACATCTACCTCCGGTATTTCTAATGCTGCGGCTATTTGTTTCATAGCTGGCTGTGGAAGATAACCTAGTCTTTCTTGGACCTCCTGGATCACAGGGATCAGTTCCTGCCGCTCGGTGCCGTGATGCTGCAGGATATCCTGAGTTTCTCTATGAATTTGCTCCAGTTCCCCCTCTAACAGCTCCAAGTGTTAAACCTCCCCTCCTAAGCATTAGTTACAATTTAATCTTTAGTTTCTCCATTTTCAACGGTTTTTCCTGCTCTATTCCCAGAAGAATTGGTCATATGCCCGATTGATTCCATTGCTGCTTTTACTTCTTCCCTGTTCAAAGCCAGCATTTCCATGGATCGATCCACATAATCCTTTTGGAAATGGTCAGCATTTAACATTAAAAGCACGCGGGCCCAGTCCAGTAGCTGAACATTACCAAACCCTAACTGGAATCCCTTATCTCGAGCCATGGCTACTCCAAGAGCAATATTTTCATTAAGAGTATCTATGACCTCCGGAGCCCGGGCACGGAGAATAGTCGCTTCCTCCTGTATAGTAGGATAATTAAGATACAAAAACACACAGCGCCTGCGAAGAGCCTCTGAAAGCTCACGCTCCCCACTATTGGTAATGATCACAACCGGTTTATGAGCTGCTTTAATAGTCCCTATTTCTGGTATAGATATCTGGTAATCGGATAGAACCTCCAGGAGAAATGCCTCAAAATCGCGGTCGGCACTGTCAATTTCATCAATTAGCAGAAGAACCTGCTCTTTTTGGGTTATTGCTTGGAGCAATGGGCGCTGCAGTATGTAATCTAGAGAAAATAGATCCTCTTCTTGGCTTTCCGAACTTTTCGTACGGCTATTAAGATGAATCTTGATCAACTGCCTCTGAATATTCCAGTCATAGAGAGCCTTGCTTTCATCCAGCCCTCCATGACACTGCAGCCTTATTAGTTTTGCTCCTAGAATATTACTTAATGCCTTGGCCAGTTCTGTTTTTCCTACACCTGCTGGACCACAAACAAGTAGTGGTTTTTCCAGGGAAAGCGCCAGAAATATTGTATTAAGCTCCTCTTCATTGATAATGTAACACATGCGGCTAAACCCGTCACGTAGTTTCTCAAGCTGTATATCGATCATATCCCACCTCTACTTAAAACCTTTTTTCTATAAGACGCAACAGAAAATAACAGAGTGAGGCAATAACAACAAATAAAATGAAGGCGTAGAAAAACGTTACCCTGAGAAAGCTGTCTACTAAAACCAGGGCAAAGCTCAAGGAAAAAGGGAAAATTAAAGACCGTGCCTGGAATTTGAACTCTCTGCTACATATTTGTGAAAAATTTAAAATTAGAAAAAAAACAATTGTTAAGATGATAATGCGGATCACAAACATATGGTTTCTTCTCCCTTTGGCAACACAGATCAATAAAAAGCAAATTCCAAGGCTAATTAGGACAAATCATCAAAAAACTCCCTTAACTTATCCATTGCTCTGTAGTTGGTTAAGTCCACTTGAATCGGTGTAATAGATACTTTATGCTCCTGGATAGATGCCACATCTGTATCACGACCTGATGATTCATCGACAATATCGACTACTTCTCCACCTAACCAGTAGTAAGCCTTCCCTCTTGGATCAACACGGGCATCAAAAGAGTTGATATATTTGCGGGTACCTAACCTGGTGATTTCAACCCCTCTGATATCTTCCGGAGCAAGAGAGGGGACATTGATGTTGAGCAGTGTGTCATGACAAACGTTTGTTTCAAGGACTTTCGGAATCAGCTTCCTGATAAATGAGGCTGCATACCTGTAATCTGGGTTCAGATATTCAGTTACTGAAACCGCCATGGCAGGAAAACCAAGGATTGTCCCTTCCAGTGCACCTGATACCGTCCCGGAGTAGAAAATGTCAACCCCAAGGTTTGAACCACGATTGATACCTGCTATGATCAAATCAGGCTTTTCTTCAAGCAGACAGTTCACAGCCAGTTTTACACAATCCGCTGGAGTGCCATTTACTACCCATGATTTACCATCAAAAAGAGGCGATTTTTCTGCACGCAAAGGCATATCCATTGTAATACCATGTCCAGTAGCACTTCGCTCCCGGTCCGGAGCAACAACTACGACATCCGCAATTTCTTTAAGCTGCGACCAGAGAGCAGCAAGCCCATTTGCTTGTATGCTATCATCATTTGTTAAAAGTACTTTCATCTTCCTCATCCTCATTAAAAAACAGAAGTCTTAAATCAAAAAGTTGACATTCTACCTTCTGCTATTGCACTGTCAATCCTAAATTAAACCTATCACATACATATAGTCTACAACTTAAAATTATCTAAAGCAAACAAATAGGTTATGGGAAAAGCGCCCCAAAAGGGGCGCTTCTTTCGTTTTGCCCAGTATTAGAACACCGTTATTCTTTGATCAACGCAATGGCTTCCGCTCGGGTGGCTTCACTTGTTTTAAAAATACCCCGTACAGCAGAGGTCATTGTCATTGCACCTGGTTTTTTAATACCCCTCATTGTCATACACATGTGTTCCGCTTCAATAACAACAATTACACCCAAGGGGTTGAGAGAATCCATAATCGTATCAGCTATTTGAGAGGTTAACCGCTCTTGTAACTGCGGTCTTTTAGACAGAATCTCTACTACCCGTGCCAATTTACTGAGACCCGTTAGTTTCCCTTGACGTGGTATATAAGCAACATGCGCCTTTCCATAAAAAGGTAGTAGATGGTGCTCACAGATAGAATACATCGGTATGTCTTTAACCAAGATCATTTCACTATGGTTTTCAGAAAAACAGACGTTCAATTCTTTTTTTGGGTCACGATGCAGACCACAAAAAATCTCTTCACACATGCGGGCTACCCGATCAGGTGTACCCTGTAATCCTTCTCGTTCGGGATCCTCACCAATCCCTTCAATAATTAAACGTACCCCCCGTAAAATCTTCTCCTGGTCCATTTTTTTTAATATCCCTCCAGAATACTTCTTAGAAATATGTACGGTTTTGTTCCCGTCAAATACACTAAGCAAAACAATGTTGGAACAGGCATGCGACCCCAATATGAGTTTTATTCGGCAAAAAAGAGGGATATCCTTCTATTACCTTAATGTTTTTGTTTATTGTTAATTAAGTCCAAGTGATCTATTTAAACAATACAAAGCATCTTCTTCTTCGCCTTTCCTGAAGTGAAAAACAGCCTTTCCCATCCAGGCGGCACTATTTGAATAGTCTCTGTTAATTACCTCCTGAAAATAATGGGCAGCCTGATCATCCATACCCATCTCTAATAAAAGCATTCCCTTATTACATAAATAGGTTGAATTATCAGGATCAAGAGCAATGGCTTTTTCACAGCATTTGACAGCTTGATCATAACAGTTTCGAAAAGCCAAATAAACTGCGGTATTGTTTAGAAGTAAATGATCTTCAGGCGCTAACTGCAAACTCTTATCAAAATAATACATTGCTTCCTGGTAATTGCCCGATTTTAAGAAAGCAGCAGCGGTATTGACCAGAATGTCAATATCCTCTGTACCACTTGTCTCTAAGGCTTTTAGATAAGCAGAACAAGCCTCCTCATAACGCCCCAAGCAAACAAGGCAGTACCCTATATTGTTCCAGATAACAGTAGAGCTACAATAACGCAAAGCCTTATTATAGTATTCAAGAGCTTTGCTGTATTCTTGAAAATGACAATAGCAATTACCGCAGTTAACAAGAAGACTAACATCTTTGGGGTTGGATTGAAGAGCTTGAGAAAAACATTTTAAAGCAATTTTTATATAACCCATTTTATAATAGCAAAATCCCTTACCTGAGAGGGCACTAGTATTACGCGGTGCTAATTTAAGGGCCTGCTCGAAACAAATACTGGCTTCTTTGTACTGAGAATTCTGAAGAAACTCTTCCCCCTTCAAACACCACTCTGTGGGTGATTCAAGGGTATATGACCCGACCTGCTGGAAATCAGGAGTAAAGGATTGCACAACATAGAGCTCCTGGTAATACTCTATCGATTTTCCTCCCCCCCACCATTTTTGAACCGCTTTGAAAAAATCACGAAAGTTATTGATCACTTCTCATCGCCCCCCTGCTAATCTTAAAAAACTATTCTGTGCAAAGGGGGGATTTCCTGCTATTTTTTTCCATGAAATTCTCCGCTTCTTCGCCATAG